>CAZSNX010000017.1:0-21036 GCA_964607945.1 uncultured Candidatus Obscuribacterales bacterium | reverse complement strand
TGATATATCGACTTCATAGTCGGGATCCGTTCCATAATTCTCCACACTCCAACCAACATCTGCAAACCAGAAGGAAAATTCCGGTTGGGTGGTGATGGTGCCATCCACCAACTGGTGTCGAGGCCAAATACCAATCACACCGCCCCAGGTACGTTTTCCCACCAGCGGGCCTAACTTGTACAGCTTGAAGCAATGACTGAAGATATCGCCATCAGATCCGGCGAACTGATTGGTCAAGGCAACGAGCGGACCGGCTACTGACTCCGGCGGATACGGCAGCGGCAACCCCCAGCGGGAAACATCATAGCCAACGCGCTTGCGAGAGAGTTTTTCCAGCAGTAAGGGAGAAACATGCCCGCCCCGATTGTAGCGCACGTCTACAACCAATCCTTGTCGATTGAATTCAGAGAGATAGCCGCGATGGAATTCAGCAAAGCCAGCCGGACCCATATCCGGAATATGGACATAGCCGACTCGTCCCTTGCTTCGCTCGTGAACATACTTGCGATTGGACTCTACCCATGCCCGGTAGCGCAGCGCCCGCTCGTCTCTCAAAGTCCTGACTACGACTCGGCGGCGTTCTCCCTTCTTGCTCTTCAAAGTCAGCACTATCTCTTGCCCGGCTCGATGAATCAAGAGTTCTTCGACCGAACATTGCCGCGAAACTTTATGTCCGTCGACAGCCACTATTACGTCGCCCGGCTCAATACCAAGCCCTGGTTCTGCCAGTGGTGAGTCGATGTCACGTTCCCATGAATCTCCACGCAATATTTTGGCTACCCGAAATCCACCGCTGGCCTTGTCGAACACGAGGTCGGCGCCGAGGAAACCCCGGTAATACTGCGGGCTTCGCCGGTAGTCGCCCAGCATTTCATAAGCATGAGAAGTACCGAGTTCGCCCTGCATCTCCCAGATCAGATCGGACAGTTCGCCGCGTGTGCGCACGCGCGGCAGCAAGCTGCCGTACCGCTTGCGAACCAGGTCCCAATCGACATCGGACATACGTTCATCCCAGAACTGCTCGCGTTGAAGACGCCATGCTTCATCAAACATCTGCGACCACTCTGCGCGCGGCTCAATCATCGCCTTTACGCGCGAGAGATCGATCCAACCGGTCTTTCGACTCGGTCTGCCAGCCGGCACTGCAGCCGGTCCGCTTTCCGGAAGCTTTTCGAGAGCGTCTATCACTCTCAGCCACTTGTCGCGCGACGTGTAAACCAAGGTGCGGTAATCAGACGCCAGTGCAATCGAACCGACTTCGCGCTGGAATTGTCCGGCACGATTCTCCTCGAAATCATAGGCCATCAGCGAAGCCATCGGCTCGCCCTCATTCCACCAAGTTACACCCGGGCGAATCCCCTTTACCGGAAAAAGCGTGAAAAGAACTCGACCGCGAGCAGCAGCAATTTGTCCGTAACGTCCCGGTTCTACCGGAAAACCGAGGACTCTACCGGCGATACCATCGAAGTCGATTTCAACCGTCTTCTTCTCAGCACCCTTTTTGCCCTGAGCTGATTTGAGACGACCGACCTTCTCAGCCTTCACTTGCTTGGCCGCCTTTCCGCTTTCCTGTCGCTGGGCAGTTTCGGCAGTTTGTGGGGCAACAGGTCTATCAAGTTTGACCAGCGGTTTCGGTTTCAATACAAACGGCGAGGGTACATCCTTGCGCAAGGTGACCAGAAACGGCCGCACCGACTCAACAAAGCTTAAATCGAATTGCACGTGGTCATAGACCGGATGAAAGTCCCTGGCCGAAAGAAAGTAAAGATAATTGCCGTCCGGGTCGAAACAAGGCTGCCAATCGTAACGCAGCTCATCTGTCACGTCGTGAATCGCACCGGTCTTGACCTCCACGATGCGAATCTTGGACATGCCATAAAGCGCCGACCAGACATAAGCCAACCACCGGCCGTCGGGAGACCAGTTTAATCCGGTAATTCTGTCGGCTGGACTGCGATCCAGAATGCGCGACTTCTTAGTCTTGAGATCGACAACCACCAACTCGTGCTTATGATTTGCCAATGCCACGACATCGGCGTCAGGAGCAACAACCAGTTGAATCACACGACCGAGATCGCCGCTGCTGGCAACAACGGGGTCTTTGCTCTGGTCGGCATAGTGAATTTCCAGTCGCTCGAAACCAGCTTGATCGTTGACAACGACAAAGCGATTGCCATCAGACAGCCATTCCGCCATCCGATACCGAACCCGGCTGCCTGAGCCGTGCTGCACTGCAGCCTCCTCCCAAAACGGCATGGTAAATGGCTGTCCGCGCGAGATCAGCGCCAGGGAATGACCGTTCGGGCTGAGCGATACGTGTTCCAAATAATCCCTGGTCGGAACGAACCGCCTGGCCGACTGGGTCGTAGTGGACGGACAATCGATGTCGACCCGGCTGACGGTCTCCGTTTTAGTATCGTAAATGTAAATATCGGCACCAGCGGTATAGATGATTCGCCGGCCATCGGTAGAGGGATAGCGCACGAAGTAATCGTTATGCTTCGTATGACGCTTGATGTCGGAGCCATCGTGCTTGCAGGAGTAAAGATTGCCTACGCCCTCGAAGTCCGAAAGGAAGTATAGGCGCTGCCCTATAAGCATCGGCCAAACATGATTGCCCGGTTGTTCGAGGATGCGCTTGTACTTCCCCTTGCCGGCAGCATCTACCCAGATTTCACCGGCTGTGCCACCACGGTAGCGCTTCCACATCGCCGGGTCGACGCTATTGCGGCCGATGGCTGTCACACCGGCTTTTGCTTGACAAAAGGTTCTGACTAAACCAAGCTTGAGCGCACGCGGCGTTCCGCCTTCCGGGCTGACGGCAAACACTTCCGTGTGCTTGGCAAAGGCAGTACCGGCATCGCTGACGAAGTAGATTTCCGAGCCATCGGCGCTCCAACCGCAAACCAGACATGTATCACCACTCAAGTAAGTTACTCTGCGTGCCAATCCGCCATCGGAAGGAATTACGTAGACCTCGGCATGCCCTTCTTCGCGCCCGACAAAAGCGATGTACTTGCCATCCGGCGAGAAGCGCGGCATGGTGCAGTCTCCTTGACCGACCGTCAGCCGCCTGGCCAAGCCTTCGTCCATGGACGCGGACCAGATGTCGTCCTCGCAAACGAACGCTATCTTGTCACCTTGAATTGTTGGATGTCGAAAGTAGCCTCTGTCGTCCATTATTGCTTACCTTAGATAGACTCTGACCACGTAAATTCACTGGAACATCCATTTTAGTCTCTTGGCTGCATTACACCGACAGCCGAATCTTGTTAAATCTAAATGTAGTAAAGAGTTGAATTGCCTTGCCAATTACTTGAAAATGCCAGACTTACAGCCGATTGTTTCGACAGCAGGATGACAGAAGATGAGAAGCCAGCTATTAGTTACGGCAACCGGAGAAGACCGACCCGGCATCGTCGCGCGCTTGACCCAAGTCTTCGTCAAGCACGGCGCCAATCTGCAAGAAAGCCGAATGGCTCTGTTAGGAGGGGAGTTTGCCGCAATCATTTTGATTGCCGTACCGGAAGACAAGATTGTCAACTTGAACCACGAGTTGGCAACATTGCGCAACGAGTCGATTACAGTCACAACTAAAGCAACGCAGCCGGTAGATCCCGAACGCATGAAAGGACACGTGCCGTGCGAGTTGACTGTCAGTGGTGCCGATCACGAAGGGATAGTGCACACAGTTTCGACCTATCTGCACGATCGTGCTATCAACATTCAGACCATGGAAAGCGACGTCGTGCATGCACCGGTCACCGGCACACCACTTTTCTGCATGAAAGCGACTGTCCAAGTACCTTCTGCGATTGCGCTTTCGGAATTGCGCCGGGGACTGACTGAAATCGGGGACAAAGAGTCAGTCGAGATCGACGTGCGCATGGCCGTTGCCGGATAGCTCCGGAGCCGATTGACTCCATACATCGGTGGGGGCCCCGCATTAATTTGCGGAGCCCCCACCGCCTCTGGACTTCCAACGAAATTTAACTACTAATCACCGGCTGCTTGGAACAGGGTAAACCCTGACAGCGTCACAGGAGATTACCCAAGCACAATACCGGGCAAGCGTACTCAAACAATGCTGTCCGGTCGGGTAAGTTAGTGGCAGTGCTAGCAGGCAGTGACGGGAAGGGCAATCGGACAGTTCTGAAAGATCTAGCAGTCAGACAAGTATCCGCTCCCCACAGCGGTAGAAACGCTCCAGCGAAGGTTTCCCCCGGGCTGGGGCGTTTCATTTCAAGCGGGCGAATTCCCACTTTTTTCTGATACCGCAGGTAGTGCAGCGCCGGGCGGGAAGATTTTCATCAAGATGAAGTAGGAAGCACCGGCAATTAAGAATCCGACTAGCCAGGCGTAATCATAAACGACTTTCAAGGCCGGAACGACTAGACCGACCCAGGCGCAAGCGCAACCAAGAGCGGTGGCAACCACCGCCCGCCAATTCCAACCGGCAGTGTACCAGTAAGCCCCCTGTTTATTGTAGAGATCGGCCAGAATCAACTGCTTATTGCGAATCAACCAGTAATCAGTAACCAGCACGCCGGCAATCGAGCCCAGCCCGCCTGAATACCCGAGCAACCAGGAGAAGATATAACCGGAAGGATCTGCCACCAGACGCCAGGGCTGCAGCAAGATGCCTAGCACTCCGGTAATCAATCCGCCGATTCGAAAGGTAATCCACTTGGGAAACGCGTTAGCGAAGTCATTGGCAGGAGACACGACATTGGCGGCAATGTTGACTGAAAGTGTAGCGACGGCAAGAGTAAACATCGAAATCGCAATGATCAGCGGTTGATCGAATAATCCGACAAGTTTGACCGGATCCCAAAGCTCGTCAAGCTTGGCGTGCGGATAGATAACCATTGCCGAAGATGTAATCACCACACCCATCGCCGAGAAGATAGTCATGGCCGACGGCAATGCCACCATCTGACCGAGCGACTGCTCGCGCTGGCTGCGCCCAAAGCGAGTAAAATCCGGCATATTGAGTGAAAGGGTTGCCCAATAGCCGATCATCGCCGTGATTGAAGGAATGAATACCGGCCAGAACTCCTGCCATGATTGAAACTTACCTACTTCATGCAACATGCTGCCGAAGCCGTGAGCTTGATTGACAGCCCAACCCATTAGCAAGGCTGTCATAGTGATCACAAATGGAGCGGCCAAATTCTCGACCTTCTTTAGAAGATCCATGCCGCGGAAGATGATGTAGATGTTGATTCCCCAAAAGATCAAGAAGGAAAGCCACTCAGTGGGAGTATGACCGCCAACCGGTCCGCCAAAAAAATTGGCCCAACCTGGCACGAGTGACTTGAGCAGCGTATTAACCGCTTGACCTCCGATCCAAGCTTGAATACCGAACCAACCGCAGGCGACCACAGCCCTCATGAGCGCAGGCAAATTGGAACCCAGCGTGCCATAACTGGCCCGGGCATAGACTGGAAACGGTATGCCATATTTCGTTCCCGGATGCGAATTCAACAGAATCGGCACCAGCACTATCACATTGCCAATCAAGATAGTGAGAATTGCTTGCCACCAGTTCATCCCCTCGGCAATTAATCCCGAAGAGAGCATGTAAGTCGGAATGCAGCAAGACATACTGAACCACAGCGCGACATATGTGTAGGTGGACCAATTGCGCTCGGACACCGGCACCGGAGCAAGGTCATGATTGAACAATACACTGCCCGAAATCAGCTCCAGATCGCGGAGTTCAACTCGTCCGTCAGAATGTTCGATCACCTGCGCTTGATTGTCTGGCATCTTATTTGACTTGGATACTCCCGTATTTCTTGGCGATAATCCGTAACTTGGGCTGGGAAAACATATTATCGCACCGTATCATTGCGGTAATTATTCAGGACAGATGCTATAACAGTGGCTTAGTTGGTCAATGCCACCGTGCTGTGAGGTGACGAACTGCAATGCGCAAGCTTTGGCTCTTCATGCTGTCCGTTTTCCTTGAAGCAACTCCGGCGACGGCAGCCGATCAGCTACTTTCGCAGAGCGCGGACTTTGTCAAAGGCTCCGCTGAAGTTACAACGGCAGCAGCATCCGGCGCAACCGAGTCAAGCCGCTGGCAAAGGCATTACGACAAAGCGCTCAAGGATTATCACAGCCGGATGTACTTGAGTGCTGAGCAACACATCCTGGAATCCATCAAAGAGGCCCGTCGCTACGGCTGGCAAGACGATCGCCTGGTGAAGAGCCGCAACGCACTTGCTGAACTCTATTTTTCCGAAGGAAAGTTTACCGAAGCACAGCAAATTTTCGATTCGACCGCCGCTCAGTGCAAAGGCAGTCAATCAATTGACTACTCCCAGAGTTTAAATGGGCTGGCGGCGATTGCGCTTGCGCGCGGCAGCTTCTCGAAGGCCGAAACCTTAAGCAAGCAGGCGCTTGCCATACGTGAAAAGTTGCTCGGCGCCGACAGCGCAGAAGTTGGACAATCACTGCACATCCTGGCGGTTGCTCTTGCTAAACAGTCCTGGTTCGATGAAGCCGGACCGCTCTTTGCGCGCTCGGTCGCCATTCTTGAGCGCCACCCTGGCAGCGACAATTTCGATCTCGCAGACGGATTGAGAGACATGGCTCTCTTTTATCAAGCACAAGGAAAGATTGATCAAAGCGCTAAACTTTTCACGAAGGCGCTTAATTTGAAAGAGCGCTCGATCAGGCTGGATATGCCGCCGGCGATCGCCGGGGTAATCAACTTCCCCTGGGATGAAGGTTCGCCGGGCTCAGGACAAATCCAAGACGGTATCTATCCGCTCAAGTACATGACGGTGGGCGGACTGCGAATCGCCGCCACAGTAGTGCAAAGCATGAACTTGATCGATATCTTGATTTCGCTCAAAAACACAACCGATCAAGCGATTGACGTGGGAGTCGGACCGGTAAATCTTTCGACAGTACGACCAAGAGTAAAGCAGTTCGAGCGATTCAACCCGGATTCTATCGACTGGGTGCTTGAAGAAAATACGGTCTGGGACTGGACTCACCGCCAGCCCTCTCTGGCCATTTTGCAGCAAAATACAATCGACACCGGCAGCATCGCCACGCGTGCTCCGGCGTGCAAGGAGTGCCCGGGCGGCAACCTCTGGGGCCGCTATGGCAGATGGGACGCCACCCCCGCCACACTTTCCTACTCGACCGCCAAAGCGCGGGCCCGCTCGCAGATAGAATCCATCTTAATGGCCGGCGAAGTGAAGTGGGATACTGTGCGAGCGCTGGATTTGAACATCGTGCGAATTGGTCCCAATGAATCGCGCAGCGGTCTGGTTTACTTCGCCAACCCGCACTTCGGCGATGCTGTCTTGAGGATTTTCGTCGGCAACAGCTCCTTCGACTTCCCTTTTCGCTTGAACGGCTAGTTAGAAAGATAGGCGACCACAAAACGAAGTAAAATAGTTGCCTGGTGATGATGAAATGAAAACTTCCCGGCTAAATAAAACTATCGCCTGTGCCGCCTTTCTGGCAATCGGGCTCGGCACTGTCGCCTTGGCTCGGTCAGAGTCGGAGAATTCCGGGTCTAACAACCCGGCGGCATCTGCACTAATCGCCAAAGCGCAGGGAGGAGATCGTGCCGCCCAGTTTAAGCTGGCAAAAATGTACGAGTCAGGCGAAGGAGTCGCTCAAAACGGACTGGAGTCCATAAAATGGTATCGCAAGGCAGCCGAACAGGGCAGCGGCCCCGCCATGGTGAAACTCGGTCAGGCATATGACGCCGGCCGATTGGTAGCGCTCGACCAGAGCGAAGCGGTCAAATGGTACAGGCAAGCGGTCCAACTCGGCAATGCCCAAGCCGCATACCAGCTCGGCAAGCACTACGATACCGGCGCCGGCGTGGAAGCCAATCAGACGGAAGCAGTTAAGTGGTATCGTCAAGCAGCCGAGAAACATCTGCCGAAAGCTGAATTCAGTTTGGCGGAGAAGTATCGAACCGGTGCCGGAGTCGCTCAAGACTACGATCAAGCAATCAAATGGTACCGGCATGCATCCAGAAAGAAAAACGCTCCAGCTCAATTCCGGCTCGGTTTAATGTACTCCGCCGGAGACGGATGCGAGCGCAATCTCAAACTGGCCTACGTCTTCTTCAATTTGGCTTCAGCCTCAGACGATCAAGTAGCCAGCGACGCCCGAAACAAAATGAATGAGATCGGTTCGCAATTGTCAGAACACGAATTGCATGATGCCCAGTCTGCCGCCTTGAATTACTACAATTCAAATGAGCAACAGCCGCCGGCTCGCCGCCGCCGGAGCAGATAATCACAGTCGGTAGAGATTAGGGTCAGGGGGATTCGAACCCCCTTCTCCGGCTTGAGAGACCGGCGTCCTTCCAGCTAGACGATAACCCCATATTCAGGCAACGCCAATCAAACCACCTCCTTCACACGCCTGGAACCACAGGTGGTGCAGCCTGTCCAGGCGGCGATTGGCGGGACGCGCGACGACATCACCGCCTTTGCGCTTCTGCAAGAATGCAACCATGGGCGGTGCGGACGGCCCGCAGGCCGCCCCTCCAGAACCGCTCCAGAAATCACCGGCCGCGCGCAGATACGACAATGTCGTTTGCCTTGCGCAAAGCCAAGCTCCGACTCGGAAGCAACTCTACCGCCTCGTCTGGGTGGAGAGGATTCGAACCTCGATTATCAGATTCAGAGTCTGATTTCTTGCCAGTTAGAAGACCACCCAATCTACCTTCGTGGGTGGGACAAAAACCAAAATCCCGAGCTCACGACCGGCTCTACTGCCGGTGGCAGACTTTCAAGCTATCGATGTGTTTTGGTTCTCGTTGTCTTCGCATAGAGAAATTCCTCTCGTCTCATTTCGCAGACGCAAGATTAGTATCATATCATGACGAGAGCCGGCATGACAAGATGTTGCTGGGGACGACTGCCAAATCGCATGATTATAAACGGACCGACTGGCACCACTATATGCGATACCACGTTGTGACGCCTGCTAATGCAATGGCGACACCGGCAGCGCTCCAAAATTCCATTTCGAGCTAGCCTCATGCGCCGCCGGTTTATGCATCAAGCTCTTACTAAGCCCAGTCAAGCAAAGCAGTACACAAATAGTCACCAACAGACCGGTGCCTCGCGGCACTCCCAGACCCGGATGCACCCTTGGGTGCGCGGCCGTTCTGCTACCAACTTCCTTAGCCGTCGAATTCATTTGATAATCGGTCTCCAAAACCCTGACAGGACAGATATGTCTTTTCCAGTTAGAGCGCTATTAGTAACAGGATCGCCTGTTGAGAAAGAAATCACATCCCCAACTCGGGGGAACCTTTTCCACCAACTATTTACAGGTTTTACTGAAGCAGACAAGCAATTAGGTAGCTAAGCCTTAATCCCGGCTGTTGCCGACAACCTTTCGGCTTCGGCTCGAATTTTATCGGACTCGTCTTTACGATCGACCTTTTGCAAGAACTCTGCATAAGTCCGCAAAGCCTGAACTAGTCCGCCCCATTTGGCACGTTGGCGATAAGCATCGATCGAGCGCTTGAACGCCTTATCGGCATCATCGTTCTTGCCTAATTCTTGAAAGGTGATCGCCTGATCGTAAAGAAAGTCCTCGACCGGACCCCAGGGGGTGTCGGCAGAGGTCACCGCCTTCTTGAGGAGAGTCTCGGCATCAGCCCACTTGCCGGTCTTCTCATATAAATGAATGAGCTTGCCGGTCACATGCAGGATCTCCGGACGGTCAGCTCGCGAAGTCTTTTGATGAATTTCCAGCGCCTTCTTGAGCAACGGCTCCGCCTCTTCGAATGCGCCTTGCGCCAGGCAGCAGTCAGCCAGGAGCTCGACTGGCGGACCAACTTTGGCATGCTCGGGATAATAAGCTGCTTCAAGCATCGCTTGAGCTTTCTTTAATTGCTCGGCTGCCGCCGGGTAGTTTTTCTGCAGAAAGAGGAGCCGGCCTATGGCGTAATGCGTCTCGGCAACAGCGGCGTCATTTGGACCCAATTCACTCTCTTTCAACCGGAGCGCTTCCTTGAGCCGGGAAGCAGCTTCGTCGAATCGACCGTGCGCCTCGGCACGGGCAGCCTGCTGCTCGTTGACCTCGGCTGCATAAAGAGCGTTTTGGGTTTCTGACTGTTTCATTTCAATACTATCCAGGGTTGGTTTTCAAGTTAGAGAGCAGGGAGCTCCAGGTGATCTTATCGTGTCGAAAAGCAATTTTCCCGCTTAGTAAACTCAGACGCCCGGGCAAGCAATTCTTCGGCAAGGACGCGGAAATCAACTATATTGTCTTTGGCCGGCATCAAAATCACCTGAGGTTAAAGTGGACAGAAGCGACCTGTTCGAAGGATTGGCGGAGCGGTACCAGCGCTATCGTCCAGGCTATCCGCAAGAGCTTCTGGAAGCGCTGTCCGATTATGTCCAGGCCGGAAGGACAAGCGATTGGCCTGAAAGGCCTGTGATTGCCGACGTGGGAGCCGGTACAGGCATCTCTACGCGGCTTTTGGCAGAACTGTTCGATACCGGTTATCGGGTTGTCGGAGTGGAGCCCGGTCAGGATATGCGCAATCAAGCCAGCAGGCTCAGTCAGGCGATTGACTATGTGCCTGGCTTGGCTGAGGAGCTTCCCTTTCCCGACGCTTCGGCAGCTCTTGTATTTGCCGCTCAGGCCGCTCATTGGTTCGACCGACCGGCATTTTACGCTCAATGCAAGCGAACACTCTTACCCGGAGGTACGCTCGCTTTAATTTACAACAACCGGCAATGGCGCAACTGCCCGCAAATGGAGGCGTACGAACAGTTCCTCGAACGTTACGCCGACGGCCACACACGCTATTACCGCAACTTTCAGTTCGATCAAGAACTGCCGGAGCTGAGCGGATTTTTTGACTATAAGCGGCTGGAGCAAGCTTGGAACCGCAGCATGTCGGCCAATGAATTTATCGAACTCAGCCTGTCGACCACCAAACTGCAACTGGTGGTCAAAAAGACCGGCGAGACGGCAGTCGTTCATCAGCTCGAGCTCTTACTGGCAGAACATCTAAACGGAGACGGCACGCTGACTGTTCCATATACGACCGAGCTCTTTTTGATCCGGCGCAGCGCTCCATGACACCTTAAGAAGGTGAGGCCGAGCAGGCACTTTTCGAGGTCTTTTTCGTCTTTGTACGGAGAAAGGGAAAAATTGCAGGAGGCACTGTCATGACCAGGTTGCTTATCAGGATATTATTGTCGGCGCTGGCATTTATGTATATCTTGCCGATGATTGGCGGAATTACCTTCCACGGCGGCTTCGTATCGGCAGTCGGCATGGCGATTTTCTTTGGCATTATGGTCTGGCTGGTCGACATTGTCGCGGTTGCACTTTCAGCGATGGTAGCGGTCGGTACGCTGGGCATGGCGCTGCTCTGGTTGATTCCTGTCTGGATCTTGGGATTCTGGCTGCTACCGGCGGTCGCCCTGAAGCTCGTATCGGACTTCATGCCGGCCTATCTCACTGTTTCCGGCTGGATACCGGCGATTTTAGGCAGCTTGGTACTGATGCTGGTCGGCCTTGTGACCAGCGGATCTATGTACAGCACGGTGAGAAGACCGGCGTAAGAGACCGGCGGTAGCAAGTACAGATAAGGGCTTCCAGGCGCTTCCCGGCGAAGTGCCTGGACTTTTCAGTCACCACCGACAGGGTCACCGTAAGCTTCAAATGCTGATTCAAGCCGGCTTTCAACTAGCAAGCAAACAAAAAACAGGCCCGGGTCGGTCAAACCTTAGAGGAGGAGAACTAGTCTTCCCTGCCGGACCTGTTTTCTGTCAACGTCCCCATCTTTCCATTACACTTTCCCGCTGACAACCGTAAGATCCCCACCGCAAGCGCGGCTCCAAGCTTCAATTAATTAGCCGGCCGAATGCATATACCAGACAATGTCAGGAGCCGCGTAGTAGGAGACATTTCACTCAATCTCTAAACAGTTCGTCACGCTGCTCAAATTACGGTGTATTTGGTATTTGGGCAAATGTATAATCTTCATTAACTCTATTGACAAAGGCAGCACCGCAGATGACTCTTGCGATCGAGAATCTCTTATTTGAAGTCCTTGACCGGCAAGAAAGACCTGCTGAAGATGTAGCTCAAATTCGCAACGCATATGAGTTTGCCTATAAGGCGCACGACGGACAGTTTCGCAAGTCCGAGGAGCCGTACATCATACATCCGGTCTCGGTTGCTCGAGTTCTGACCGAACTGAATGCCGACCGCGAGACAATCTGCTCGGCTTTGCTGCACGATGTGGTCGAAGACTGCAATATCAGCCCCAAGGAGATTGAAGAGAAGTTCGGCGCGCAAGTCAGAAAAATCGTCGAAGGTGTCACCAAACTCGGCAAATTCAGCTTCAGCTCCAAGGAGGAGCGACAGGCGGAAAATTTCCGCAAATTGATTGTGGCGATCGCCGAAGATGTAAGAGTGGTTCTGGTCAAACTGGCAGATCGGCTGCATAACATGCAAACACTCGACCATATGGCCGAGAAGAAGCAAAAGGAGATTGCCAAAGAAACGCTGGAGATTTACGCTCCTCTGGCTAACCGCTTTGGATTAGGGAAAATGAAGTGGGAGCTCGAAGATTTGAGCTTGAAATATCTTCATCCCGACGAGTTTGCCAGAATTGAAGAGATGGTTGCCGCCAGCCGGGCCCAACGAGAAGCATTGATCGACCAGGCAGTCGTCACGCTTAGAACCGACGTCGAATCGCGCGGTATCAAAGCCGATATAGTCGGGCGGCCCAAACACACCTATGGCATCTGGAAGAAGATGAATCTGCAGGGCAAATCTTTCGAAGAGCTCTATGACGTGCTGGCTATTCGAGTGATTATCGACAGCAGTGACGACAAGAACTACTGCGAATTAGGCTCAGATCCCGACACTCAGAAATGTTATGAGGTGATGGGATTGGTGCATTCACTTTTCAGACCGATTCCCGGGCGGTTCAAAGATTACATCGCAATGGCCAAGCCAAACAACTACCAATCTCTGCATACAGTGGTGATCGGTCCGAAAGGTCATGCCATGGAAGTTCAAATCAGAACCAGACGGATGCACCACGTCGCCGAGTTTGGAATCGCCGCTCACTGGCGCTATAAAGAAAGCGACGGCGAATCAGTCAAAGCCGACAGCCCGATCGATCGCAAGCTTGCCTGGCTCAGACAATTGGTCGAATGGCAGCAGGACCTGAAAGATTCACAAGAATACCTCGATACGGTCAAGATGGACTTGTTCGCCGACGAAGTCTTCGTCTTTTCGCCCCGCGGCGATGTTTTCGACCTGCCGACCGGTTCTACGCCAATCGACTTTGCCTACAGAATTCACACCGATATAGGCCATCACACAATCGGCGCCAGGATAAACGAGCGGATAGTACCATTGAATTCGGTACTGAAAAACGGCGATATCGCCGAAATAATCACCGCGAAAAATGCTCATCCTCACATGGACTGGCTTAACTTCGCTCAGACTCACAGCGCTAAAAATCGCATCCGGCAGTGGTTTAAGAAGCACCATCGCGATGAACACATTCAACAAGGAAGGCAGATGCTGGAAGCCGAACTCGGCAGGCAAGGGCTGGAGGAGTTGATCAAATCGGACAAATTCAAAGAGATCGGCAGACGTCTCAATCTGACGGAATCCGACGACATTTTAGCTGCGATCGGCTACGGCGACCTCTCAACCGTCCAGGTCGTCAACAAAGTGCGCGAACAAGAGACGCTGGAGAATCGTGTCGCCAAGCGCCTGGCATCACTGCCTGCTCAACCTGAGCAGCGTCACGGCAATGTCGGCAGCCTGGGCGGTTTGATGCACCACCTGGCGAAATGCTGTTCGCCTGTGCCGGGTGAAGAGATTGTCGGGGTAGTTACACGCGGCAGCGGCATCGCCGTTCATCGCAACGACTGCAACAATCTGCTCAAAATTGATGCCGAAAGACATATGACGGTCGACTGGTCCCAGGAGAGAAACAATACGTATCCGGCCTCACTCAAGGTCGAGTGCATTGATCGCGTTGGTATCGCCGGTGATATCTTAAAGAAGATCTCCGACTACAAGATAAATTTAAAAGACTTGCGCGTAGAAACACACAAAGATCTAAAGACCGCCACGATTCACCTCATTCTGGACGTTCTCGACATCGATCAGCTCACGAAGATTTCGCAGGCGATCAGCCAAATCAGCGATGTGCTCCTGGTTCAACGCCGCGACCATCGCAAGCGCGGCAACGGCACCAACAACGTCACGCCGCTGCCCAAGGGCAGAAGCACAGAACCACCTCCAAAGAAGCAAGCCAAGTCCAGAGAATGAGAATTGTTCTTGCAACCAAGAATCCCGGAAAACTCAGGGAATTTTCACAGCTTGCCGGCGATGTCGCCTGGCTGCAACTCGAGCTGGCGCCGGCAAGTTATCATGCCGAAGAGACCGGCTCTACATTTGTAGATAACGCGATAATCAAAGCACGCCAGGCCGCGAAGTTGACCGGCATGATGGCCGTGGCTGATGATTCAGGGCTGGCGGTGGAAGCGCTTGGCGGTCGACCCGGCGTTCAGTCATCACGCTATTGCGATGGCGATGAGGCCCGCGGCCGCAGTATGTTGATGGCTGAGCTGGCCGAAGTCCCCAACGGCGAGCGCAGCGCCGCCTACGTGTGCGCCATGGTGATTTGCAGCGCCGACGGCACCGTGTTATTTTCGACCGAATCCCGCTGGTCTGGGCAGATCGGCTTTGAAGAAAAAGGAGAAAACGGATTCGGTTTCGATCCGATTTTCTACCTTCCCGAACGGGCAATGACGGCCGCCGAGCTCAGTCCGGAAGACAAAAACGAAGTTTCCCACCGCGGCAAGGCCTGGCGTCAAGTACTGAAATACCTGGAGACAATGGTGGCGCAATATGACGGAACAATTGATTGCAGATGACTCGGGACTGAGGCTAAATCTGTTGGGATTCAGCCTTGAAAAGCTCGAGTCGATTTTGGGAAGCGGCGATCTGGACCTTGTTGCACGGCTGAAAGTTACTCTGGCGGAAAACGAAGAAGACCTCGAGGAGCTTCCTCAGGTGATCGCTGAGACAGGCAAGGTATTAGAAGTAGCGATACTGAAAGGTGCACCAATACCTGCACTGGTAGTGGAATCAGATTCTCATGTACTGGCCGCATTACTGCTGGCCGAACACGACCAAGAGCTGACTGCCACCGGCTCCGACAGCTGGCAAGCAGGCGCATTCTGGACTCTGGCTCAGCAGTTCAGCGAAGAGGTCGAGCCACAAACGCGCAAGTTGCTGGGATTTTTCTGCGAAGGCCGCCCGCTGTTCGGCAAGGTGATTGAGACAGACAGCAAGTATTACGGATATTTGACGGCTGCCGAACTGCTCGCTCTCAGAGCCGAGCTGACTGAGCTGGAAGATTACGTTAAGGACTGGGAGGAAACCGGCACGCTGGAATTCTTGCGTGACTTGATTTCCTGGCTTAACACGGTAGCTGAAGCCGAGCAAGATCTCTGGTTCTACACGAGCTAACCTTGAGCACCACCACTTGCTCGGTGGCCAATCAGACCACCGGCAAGCGCTGAACTTAAGGCAACTGCTGAGATCAAGACTGCAGACAGTAGTGCACGCCAGCCGAGCCCGGCTCCGATACCAACTGCATCGAGCGAAAGCGAAAGCAGGTTGCCGCATATATTGAGCAGATTTGCCAGCGCAATCGGCAAAATCGAAACAAGCGCGATTGAAAGTGTGCTGCCCCAACGCTTTGCGCCAGAAAGACGCACTGAAAGCAAAGCACCCAGCATAGTCAACAGGCAATAGAGAGCAAGTTCGAGACGAAAGTCTAAATTGAGCAGAAGGCTGGCAACAGCTAACGGCAGGTAAACAACCATCGCCGGCAGCAAAGCCCGGATCGGACGACTCATACGCTCGCGCAGCGAACGGTACACGTTTTGTCCGCCCAGCAGTCCGGCGAAAAATGCGCCGAGACCTAAGACAGTTTGAATCACTGTTCGAATCGGATGGATGAGAAAGTCGGGCGGATTGCCGGAGTAGACAAGCAAGGCCAGGAAAAGTAGAACCACCGATGTTCCAGCAATAGTCCAGGACTTTTTTGCGCTCGATGCGGCTTTGAAATAGCCAAGAAAGAGTCCGAACAACATCGGAATGATCGAGCAGATCAAGGAGGTGAATGCCATCACGCCCTGACTGGCTTCAGCAGCCTGGCCGATCAGCTTGGCAATCAATTGATAGCCCCAGTCGTAGCCGACGTGAACTGCCATAGCGCCACACCAGGCAGCCAATGCGCTCAAAAGGATCGCCATAAGAAGTTTGTGTGGCGGCAAGCGGTCCGGCACCTGGTTCAAGCCGGTGCTGCCGGTCCGCGCAGTCGCCGGAAAGGACGAGCTGTCGACCAGAACTTCGTCGGCTACTACTTTCCAGGTATTTTTCGTCTCGCTCTTAGTTTGCTTCATCTGTCAAAACTCAAATTCCTATGCTCTATGCAATCGCAGCTGATGCTACCGCCATTTGGCGATCACGATGCTATCACTATCAACTAGCCGGCGACCCCTTGGCAATCCTGCAACCTTTCCCAACCCTTTCATTACAGAATGTGCTCGATAAATTAGGGAGGCAAATTTTGTTAAGGTCGACTAATGGACGGCAGTAAAGCGCACTCGGTTTGAACAGGGCTTACCAAGAAGACTATCCGCTTCAAAAATTTCATGTATTTCTCGCCACCCCTACCGATACAATCACTCAGTCGCCAGACCGGAGCGCCTGCTCAGATTGACGCGGCGATCCGACTGCCGGGGCAATTGACCGGGAGATAGACCGTACAGCACATCGATTAGAAAGACCCGTTAAACGTGAAAACCGGAACAGAACCAGAATTGATTCAGAACGCGCCGATAGCTGAAAGGCAGACCACAGGCGGAGACGAGTTCGTACAAAAGCTATTGAACCTCAAGGACGGCTTGGAACGGTTGTTGAGCGGAACAGAAGAGGACGAGCCTGCCGACCCCGAGCGGTCGGTCCGGCAGGAGCGCAGCCTGGAGATTTTGCTGTGGCTGTTAAATCTGGAATCACGCTTGCCTCCTTATGGTGATGAGCAACCGGCCTAAGCACCTGGCACCACCGATGATACCGCGCGCCAGATAAGGATAGCCCACCACCTTCATTCAATCGTTGAATCGACTCAAGCCTCCGGAGCCGTCCAGCATGCTGGTTGTACCCGGCAGAAGTATCCCGGCTCGCCGGGTCATGGTCTGACCGGACGGTTTTCGGTGCAATCAGGACCTACCCGGCAAGTTAACTAACCGCCATATCATGGCTAAAACTCGGCACCGCCCCCGGCAGGCGGGGTAAAATCATCTATTTGCCGGCTTCCAACAGTATTTTTTAGGGCACAAAACCAATGGGATATCAGGATTTACGAGAGTTTTTGCAGGTACTCGAGCGAGAAGGGGAGTTAGTCAAAATCAATACTCCGGTCTCGACAGACCTGGAGATCGCCGAGATAACCGACCGGATAAGCAAAGCTTCACCAGCCGAGAACAAGGCTTTGTTGTTCACACAAGTAAGCGGCTACGATCTGCCGGTTTTGATCAATACATTCGGTTCACTCAAACGGATGTGTCTTTCTCTTGAAGTGGAGAATCTAGACGAAATTGCCGCCCGAATTAGAAAGTTGCTCAAGCCGAAAGTGCCTGAAACCTTTCTCGATAAGCTTTCACTCTTGCCCACTTTGCTCGAAGTCGGTCAGTTTCCCCCTAAAACATCCAGCAAGCCGGCACCCTGCCAGGAAGTAGTAATCACAGACCCGTCTCAAGCGATGCTGGACAAACTTCCGATCATCAAATGCTGGCCGCATGACGCCGGGCCCTTCATTACCTTGCCGGTTGTAATTACCCGCGATCCCTTAAGTGGGATCAGAAATGTCGGCGTCTATCGCCTGCAACGATTCAGCAACAACACGACCGGCATGCACTGGCACAAACATCACGACGGGGCGCGCCATTTCGAAGACAGCCGGCGTGCATCAATTGGCGCTACCTCGGCAGCGCGGTCCGGCGCGCAAGCAGCCGATGGACAACCATTGGAACCACCTAATTACGGTACTTTCTTTGCTAAAGAAGACTATGAAAAACCGGGTAACCGGATGGAAGTAGCAGTAGCGCTGGGCTGCTGCCCCGCAGTCACATACGCCGCCACAGCTCCCTTGCCACCGGATATCGATGAGTTCGTCTTTGCAGGATTCTTGCGACAAAATCCGGTCCGGCTGACCAAGTGCAAGACTATCGACCTGGAAGTACCGGCAAACGCCGAAATAGTGCTTGAAGGATATGTCGATCAAAGCGAGCTAAAGGAAGAAGGTCCGTTTGGAGATCACACCGGCTTCTACAGCCTGGCTGGACTCTTTCCGGTCTTCCATGTCACCGCCATCACTCACCGTCGCGACCCTATCTATCAAACAATCATCGTCGGCAAGCCGCCTCAGGAAGATTGTTATATGGGCAAGGCGACCGAGCGCATTTTTCTGCCGATGGTGCAGCTCTTGGTGCCTGAGATTGTAGATATGAATCTGCCCTGGGAAGGGGTGTTTCACAACTGCGTGATTATCTCAATCGACAAGCGCTACCCCGGTCACGCCCGAAAGGTAATGAGCGCAGTCTGGGGTCTGGGCCAACTCATGTTCACCAAGTTCTGCATCATTGTAGATAGAGACGTAAACGTTCACGACCTTTCGGAAGTTGCCCTCAACGTCTTTGGAAACAGCGATCCCCGCCGCGATATGATGTTCGTCGACGGACCGCTTGACATACTGGATCATGCCTGCCCGATCCTCGGATATGGCTCAAAAGTAGGCATTGATGCTACACGAAAGTGGCGCGCAGAGGGATTCGAGCGCGATTGGCCCGAGCCGATAGTAATGAGCGAAGATATCAAAGAGAAAGTAACGCGGCGCTGGAGCGAATACGGCTTGGCAGGCCGGTTGCCGGTTCACCAGATGTAGCGAAGAATCGTACCAACAGCCAACGTAAATTGTTGTCCGGAAAACAATTTACGTAAAATATGTTGAGATTTGCGAAAACCAGGGAATAAGACAGCTAGTCGCACAGTTCGAGCCTTCAAGCGGCAGAAGCGCTGAGCGATAGGTGGGACTAACTCTTAGGTCAGGCATCATCGTTATGAAATCAGTCAAGCATTTATGGGCTTGTCTATCAGCCCTTGTCGTCATAATTTCATTCTTCTACCTGCCGGCGCAAGGGCATCGCTCGCAACCGCAGGAGATTTACCAGAGAGCCTGGCAGCTGGTACGTGACAATTACTACGACTCGGCCTTCAACGGTCAGAATTGGACCAACTGGGAGCACCGCTACGACGGGCAGATTCGCACCACTGCTGAAGCTCACAAAGCAATTAAGTCGATGCTGGAGAGCTTGAACGATCCCTATACTCGTTTCTTAGATCCAAGAGCATTTCAAGACGAAAACGATGCAATCGACGCCAAAATAGTCGGCATCGGCATCAATCTCTAGCAGTCCAAAGACCAGAATCATCTGATGGTGACCAGGACAATCGAAGGAAGCCCGGCCGACCTGGCAGGAATCGCACAGGGAGATGAGATTATCGCCATCGATGGCTCTTCAGCTGTCGGTCTGACACCGGAACAGGCAGCCGAAAGGATTCGAGGCAAGGCAGGCACCGACGTGGTAATTGGAATCCGCCGAGAGACCATGCAGAAGAATCTCAACATCACTCGTGCAGAGATCTCGATTCATGCAGTGGCAGCCAAGATGATCAAGCCGAACATCGGTTACATCCAGCTGTCTACTTTTATCTCGAATGACACCGCCAAAGAGTTTCGTGCAGCATTGCAAAAGCTTTCCAGTACAGACGGTTTAATCGTAGACCTCAGAGATAATCCAGGCGGACTGCTATCCAATGCGTTGGAAATCGCCGATATGCTCTTAGAGACCGGACCGATCGTCAGCACTATCGGCAGGCACGGCAGACACACCGATATGTCGTCGGGAGAGCCGCTCACACATCAACCGATCGCCGTATTGGTAGATGAAGACAGCGCCAGCGCCAGCGAGATTCTGGCCGGAGCATTGAAAGACAACGGGCGAGGCACAATCGTCGGCACCCGCACTTACGGCAAGGGGCTCGTGCAAGAGATCAATCGCTTGCCGGGAGGCGCAGCCATCCACATTACCGTCTCACGGTACTTAACTCCGTCTGGCACAGACATTAATAAGATTGGCGTACTGCCTGACATACAGGTCGGCAAGAAAGATGAGCAAATGAAAGTAGCTCTGGAGTATTTGAAAGAAAAGATCGCCACTCTGCATCCAATCCACACCAGCGCCGTATCATTTGCACACTGAAGAAAGCCCTCGGCACTACTGAGCCTAGTTAACTGGACAGTCAGATTCACAAGCAGAACCTAATTCCGGTCGTAGCAACTGCTGCCGCGCAGAGTTCGGCTTCAAGTCAGCGGGCGTCGAAAAATGCCTTCTAGAATCTTCCCTGGAAGGGCTGAAAGCCACTGCCGAGACAGTTGTGGCAAGCGAAAGAAAACTGAAAGGTGGCTAGCCTAGACTGGTTAATGTGAGGCTTGAACAGTTATTGCTTGGACAGTGCCAGCTGTACGGACGATAGTCTTGTCTCGCCGCATATACCAACAATCGCCCCGGTTACCCCCTTCCCAAACCGGGGCTTGTTGGCGTCCAGAGGTTGCCAACAAGCCTTTGCAGGCGATTGCATTCAAAACAGGTATTCGTATCGGTATTTCAATTAAACTGTCGCAGCGCGTAATTGACGTGCAACCTTATGCTAAGAAGAGACATCAGTCAGCTCGTATCAAGTCATCGACATTGCAAATGGCCACTAAACCCTTAACCGCTGCTGCAGTCGACAAACTTCGACAATTCATCTTCTCCAACGCCGAACATTGCGTTCATTCGTCTGTCGGACAGCTAAAACATCGCTTCGTCACTCCCAGTTATAGTGTCAGTCCTGGTGGTGATGATTCTG
>CAZSNX010000016.1:12844-21085 GCA_964607945.1 uncultured Candidatus Obscuribacterales bacterium | reverse complement strand
GAGCGCAAGAAGGCGAGCACAGATTGCCGGCAAGCAGAATAGCCAGGGCCGTCTTCTGAAACACGGCCGTCAAGGGAAGTTCTGCGGTCCCTGCAATTCTTGTTTCCATTGGTTGCGACCTGCTGCGTGCACCGGCTGCCTGTTCCGATTTTAGCAATATTTGCCGGGGACGGCCGGATGATTGGCCGTGTTTCTACTGAACTTAGTGGGCTATTCTCTTAAGTCCTTCGGCTGCACGTTTGCCCAGGTCGGAATTGGGAGCCAGCTTCAAGACTTGCTGATAGTCTAAGATTGCCAGTTGGTATCGCCGCAGATAGACATAAACGCAAGCGCGCAGATAACGGGCGTTTGGATTGTTGCTATTGGCAATCAGCAAACGATTAAGAGTCTCCAGCGACTTTTCGTACTGGTGGGAGTTGATTAGGAAGAGCGCTTCCTTCAGCGGATCGTATGTAGCCACGCCAGCCGGCATGCTGCCAGCTAGTTTGGTCCGTTCGTTATGCTGAAACAAGCTCGGCTGTTCCCCTCCGGGGTTTCGGTTGTGAAGGGCAGCTGGTGTCTCTGGTGGTGCGACATTTCCCGGGCGGTCTGTTGTTTCGTTTGCAGGCGAACGAGCCGATGGCGACTCCTCACCGGCAGAAGCTCGTGGCTCGGAGGTCTCTTGCGACAACTGTGATATCGCTTGTGGTGCTACGTTTGAATCGCGAAAAAAATCGTAATGTTCAGCCAGCGCTTTGACGTCCCGAGGAGAAAGCTCTCTTGAGCTGGCATCGTCGCTGGCGTGCAATCCTGACATGCCGGGAGCCATAATGTCATTCGGGTTAGTCAGGTGCGGTAGTCCCAGCACGTGTCCGAATTCGTGCATGGCGACTTCGTCAATCAGTTTGCTCTGTGCTTCTAGAAACGAAGAGAGCGCCGGTGTCACGTGTGTCGGAACGATAGTGCCGTCTTCGAGCTTATTTGTTCCAATCCAAACATGAGCCTTGCTGAGCAACGCTCTGCCGTCTTTGAGGCGGCTGGTCCAGCTTACGCCCAGCGCGTGCGAGAGATGATCGGACCAGTGAACATGAATCTGGGATGTGACCGGATCGGAAGGCATGTGCGCGAGGTCGGCCTTCGTGTTGAATGTCGGTAGCCGCTCCTGCCGCTCGATCTTTTTCCATTCAATTTCTTTGACTTGATCGGGTGGGTCTATCGTAAACGTGATGGCGCCGCGCGATGCCCCCCACCATGCTTGAAGAGCCTTGTAGACAGCGTTTTTCATCTCGGGACGAAATCCGCGTGAGTCAGATCCCTCATCGATATACACGTGCAGCGGCATTTTTTTCAAATCCCACCAGCCCAGCCCTTCCGGTCCAAGCCCAGCGTCGATTGGGAAAAAGCTGCCGGTGCGCGATTCCTCCTCTGCTTTGTTTAGCTGGCTAATCCTTGCTTGGGCTGCCTTGGAGTAATTGGTATTGGGAAAGTCGCGCACGAGTCTGTCGTAGTAATCGGAGGCGCTGCTTAAATCATTCGATCCCTCCAGAGCACGCGCGAGCGCCAGCATCGCTTGCGGATTCTTGGGCTCGAGAGAGAGCAACTTTCTGTACATGTTCTGGGCATTATTGAAATTGCCCTGGTCCATGTAAAGCTCTCCGAGCTTCTCCAGAATCGAAGTATCGGTGGGCTGTCGCAGCATAACGTGCTGATACTCGCTTTCCGCCTCATTGTAGCGGTGGAGCTTTGCGTAGACATCACCTAACAGAACATGACCGACGATGTTATCTTTCTCGAGCGCTTTCGCTTTTAGCAGGGCGTCGAGAGCGCTGTCGTACTCGCCCATTTGCATCAAGGTGGAGCCTCTGCGCAAGTAGCCGGTGAAGCCGATGTTGTCGGTCGGACCGCTTATTGCATTTTGGTCGGGCGCTTTGAGCGCTTGCATCGGGTCTGATTGAGAGGTGGTGGATTGGTCGGCCGGTTGCGCGTCCTCTTCCGCTGCGCGGGCAGAACTGTTAGCTGCCAGCACAACCATGAGGCAGAATCCCAGCAGCGATCGCCATCTGACAGGCTGCTTTGGATAAACGAAAGCCGGTCTGCGGGCTGCCAGAGAAGGCCGCACGAGCATATTGGCAATGAGCGAAGTGACGAAGTTGCCGGCCATACTTCGATTATGCCCACTGGCAATGCCGAGCCAGCGGCCTGCCGCGCCCGACTATCGGCTTGCGAGTCGATGCCGCCTGGTTGGGCGCTTATCGTTGTGAGCCGAGCGAGACCGGGAATGCTCCCGAGACGAAGCCTTTTTCGTCTGCCGTCTTGTTCGCATCGCTGCGCCTGAAAGTTTCGATCGAAGCTAGCGCGAGCGGTTCGTTTTGAAAGAAGCAGGACTCGGTTGCGACATATTGAAGTGTCTCGTGGAAGAAGCAACGTTCTCCCTTGACGTTCATTACCCGGTCGGGCAGGACAATTACTATCCTTAGCAGCGGTTCTTCGCCTTTTAGTTCGAGGTAGCGGGCCGATATCTTCAAAATGGTCAACCCGCTGGGCAAAGACAGCCTCTCGACAGCAGTAATCTTCATGCCTGTGACGAGTCCGGGTGCGCTCAGCCCGCGTATTGACGAGGCGGAAAGCGAGGAATGCCCGGACAGCAGCCGTTCGAGCAGATCGTGCGATTCGTTTTCGACCGGAGTTCCAGATAACTGCCAGCGGATCATCGCCTTTTCGCCTTTGGGCAAGGCTGTGTTCAGAAAGGATACGAACGGCGATACACCGCTGAACGGCCAACTGCCGTCCATGCCTGATTCCTGGCGCTGCCAGCCGGCTGGAGGCAAAACTTGCCAGGAGTAGCGGCAAGTGTACTTGACACCAAGGGCGGTGGCGATTTCCGGCTGAGTGGAATTGACGGACTGCTTCTCTCCCTGCTCGGGCGCTGAAGCGGAGGGCTCAATTTGCTGAATTTTCTCCGCTTGGGGCGATTTCAATAGCTTGGCGAAAAACTGACTCACCTGCATAGGTCTACCTTCCTTCGTGCCGAAAACCAGCCGCTATGTAAAAGAGGCAAAATGAAAACAGCCGGACTACTGCTACTACTGCTGCTGTTCCTGCTACGGCTTGCGCCCGACTTCCACCATGTACATAATAGGCAGATTAATCTAAAGCTTGACAGCCTAAATTGTAATTTCTGCTTAATCGCCTTGAACGCTTCCATTGCTCGGACGAAAGTCAGCGATGCCAGCAATTGAAGCTTAGCTGCCTGCTGATTGCGCCCAGCTCTTTTGGCGAAGCATTTTTTCGATCTCCATCGCCAATGTGAGATAAGGCAGCAGTGAATAACTAACCATGGACAGATCGAGCAGATGTTTGCCGGTCTGAGCTTTGAGCTCTCCCAATAGTTCGAACTGGCTGCGATCCGGGATGACGGTCTTGAAAACGGTGAACTCTTCGGGTAAGGACCGTAAACGTTCTTCCAATTCGACTTCGACTGTGCGGTCCTTTCGAAACTTTGTAAGCAAGACACCCAGGATCTTCAAGTCCGGATTTAGCGGCGGCTCGCCATGTACGATTTCATGGATTTGCTCGATCATCCGTTCGAGTCCGGTCAAGCTTATTACGGAAGCCAAAGTCGGAATCAATACCCAGTTGGCGGTTACCAGGCCGTTCAAGGTGAGCATGCCTTGACTGGGAGGACAGTCGATTAAGACGTAATCGTATCGGTCGGCCAGCGGCAAAAGCGCCTGCTGCAAAATTCTTTCCGGCTCTCGCGAAAGTGTCTCCGGTTGACCATCTAGTGTGACTTCGGTCATTACCAGATCGGGTGAGGCGGCTATCAGGTCGAGATTTTCTCTGATCGATACAAGCGTTTCCTCAGCCGGTTGTCCTGACTCGTAGATCGAGGCAAGATTGTTTTCGAGGCAGAAGTCTAATTGTGGTTGTTCTAGTTCCAGGCTATAAGTGAGATTGCATTGTGGGTCGGAGTCAATCACCAGGACATGTCGGTGTAAGCGTGCCAATGCGGCGCCCAGATAGGCTGTACTGGTAGTTTTAGCCACCCCGCCTTTTTGATTAGCAATGCAGATAATGTGTTTCTTGCGTTCTTTCGCCAATTCAGCTACTCCCAAGCCTGGAGACTTTGTCGGTCTTTTGCCGATACTTTATTCCTCACTGTTCAGCATTCGTACCGTTGTTATCTCATTTGGCGCCGAACGACGTCAGAAATAAAGGGGATTTCAGCGAATTTCCCGATAAAAGCCCAGATCATCCCGTATACGAGCAGAAGGTAAAAGGCATTCAAGATTGCCGAGATGCCCTGAGTTATCCAGAAGCCGACAGTTGGGCCATTTTCGCCTAACATCGGAGAGAGCATTGAAAGAAGCCCGCCGAAGAGCTGGATAAAGACGTTTGACGACCAGGAAAGCAGCAGTCCGATAATACCAACCACAATTGATTGCAGGAAGTGAAAACGGAAGAACTGTGATTGACTGCGCTGTCCGGAAATAACTATGTAAAGCAGCCCGGCCAGACCGAAAGTGGCATAGCAAAGACCACCGACGACTCTTTCTAGACCACTTGGCCCACGCTCATTTAACCAGGGCATTGATTATTCTCCTAAGTCAGCCTCATTCTACCGGCTTTTCTGCCGGCTGGTGACAATCGTCCCGGCCTGTCAGGGAGGTCAGGAATCGCAGAGATTCTGGCCTGCTGATACGTCTTTGTTCGCGGGAGCGCATATCCTTGACAGTAATCTCGCCGGCCGCCAGCTCGTCATCGCCGGCGATTGCGGCCCAAGCTGCTCCAGATTTGTTTGCCTGCTCGAGCTGCTTGCTCATTTTTCGCGGCTCGGACCCGCTTGCCGGATAATCGAGATCGCAAGCAACACCAGCTTTCCTCAGCGCCGACGCTAGTTTCAATGCCTCGCATTGATTGGATGAGACGACGAATACCTGCGGCTTCAATTCCAGCTTGCGGTCGAGCAGCAGGATTAATCGCTCGACGCCCAGGGCCCAGCCAACAGCCGGTGTCGGTTTGCCGCCCAGGAGCTCGACCAGGTTGTCATATCGACCGCCGGCGCAAATCGTGCTTTCCACCCCCAGCTTGGGATCATTGGTGACGACTTCAAAGACAGTACGGCAGTAGTAGTCAAGGCCGCGAACCAGGCGGGTATTGACCTTGAAGTTGGTGTCTTGAGCGGACAGGAGCTCTTTCAAACCAGTCCAATGATCGCTGCATACGGTGCAGAGATTGTCGATGCTGACCGGAACATCTTTGTAATGAGCTTGATCGGCGGCTATCTTACAGTCCAGCATTCGCAACGGATTGCGCTCGAAGCGATTGCGGCAATCTTCGCACAGGCTGGGCAGATGCGGCTCAAGATGCGTCTTTAGCTTCTCTCGATAAGCCGGACGGCAATCGCCGCAACCGATCGAATTGATTTGCAGCTCGAGGTTGCTTAAGCCCACGGATTCAAGGTACTGAACCGCCGTAAGAATTACTTCGGCATCAATCAGCGGACCGGCCGAACCGAACGCCTCCAGACCGATCTGGTGAAATTGGCGCTGTCTGCCGGTCTTGATGCTTTCATAACGAAACATCGGTCCGCAGTACCAGAGTTTTATCGGTGGGCTCCAGCGATGCAAGCCGCCGTTGAGAAATGCTCTTACTACGCCGGCCGTTCCTTCCGGTCGTAAAGTAAGCGATCTATCTGATTTATCGCCGAAGGTATACATTTCCTTATTGACGATATCGGTAGTCTCTCCCACTCCGCGTTTGAACAATTCCGTATGTTCGAAGATCGGCAGACGAATTTCGCGATAGCTGCCAGCGCTAAAGACTTTGCGCGCGCACGATTCCAGCTCCTGCCAGAGCTCGGTTTCACCAGGCAGCAGATCGTACGTGCCTTTCGGCGGACTTAAGCTTAGCCGCTCTTGAAAGTTGGATGGTTTGGAGCCAGTGGAGCTGCCGTCTCTTTCGGTAGTCAATGTTCCTCCAATGAAATGCGGACTCGCTAAAGTGAGCACAGTAAGTGATAATTTTAACTGGTCGCAGTTGTCAGTACGGCCTGTGAGACGAAGCAAGCGGTGTGGAACAACGGACAATAAGCAGCAGCGACTGCAAAAGGAGTCCAAGCGCGCCGGCGTGCAGCTATGAAGGCAGATATTACGCAGAACAAACTCAGGCTGCTGGCCTGCACCGACCTGGAGCAGACGATGGAGACGGCTGCCGAGATTACCATGGAGCTTGCGGCGTCGCAGGCGGTGGCGGTCTTGATCTGGGACTCGGATATGGAAAGCTTTAGTGATAAGGCTGTTTTCGGACCGAGCAAGGCGGAGCTCAAGGTGCTGGTAGAACGGTTCGCCGAAAAGTCAGAACCATCAGACCAGAAGGTGCACGGCGTCGATCCTGCCGATTTCGAACTTGAGCTTTCTGCCGGACTGTTACCGCTTGAATGTTGTCAAATTTTTGATGGGCAGTCACTAGTTGCTTGCTTGTTGATAGCCGGGCCAAGTGATAGTTGCTTGCTGGAGCTCGAAGACAACCTCGCGCAGTTTCCCTTCGCCGAGGCCTTGGGGCGGGCCTGGGAGTTTGCCGAATTGAAAAGGGAAAACGAGCGTCTGCGCACTCAGTACGAGCATTTGGAAGACAGTATCAGTGCGATGGAGGAGCAGACCCGCAAAGTGATTCACGATCTCACCGCCAAGGATGCGTTGCACACGCGCAAAGTTGAGCGTGAGCGACTGGTCTATTCGATTAGCAATGCGGTGCGCAGTTCGCTTAGATTGCAGGAGGTGTTGCAGACGGCTGTAGATCAGATCGGCAGATCGCTTTCAGTCAGTCGGTGTATTTTGCTCAGGCAGTTGGAAACCGATGTCAGGCCGGCTGCTTATGAGTATCACGGCAACTCGCAGAGCTCGGTTGTCGAGCTGTTTGAAAGCGAAGCGGGGCTAAACTTTCTCAAGAAGGCGATGACGAGAGAGGCTTTGCAGGATCTGCACGATCCCAGCACTGACAATCAAAGCATGTACGATCGCGAATTCCTGCGCCAGCTTGGTCTGCGCTCGGGGTTGATAGTGCCGCTGATATTGCGCGACCGCAAGGTCGGTATTATCTTCTTGCAGGATTGCGAGTCGACGCGCGATTGGAGTATAGATGATACTGCGCTGCTGGGCTTTCTGGCCGATCTGCTTTCTGTCAGCATTGAAAATGCCGAGCTGCATCAGGAGCGTGAGCGACAGTCGGTGACGGACGGCTTGACCGGCGTGGCGAATCGGCGGCATTTCAATGAGGCGTTTTATCTCGAGTTCGAGCGAGCAAAGCGGTATGAGCAGCCACTTTCATTGATAGTAGCTGATCTGGATTATCTCAAGAAAATCAATGACACGTTTGGCCATCAGGCCGGTGATGAAGCTATAAAGGCAATCGCCAGAGTATTGCATGAAGGGTCTCGCTCAATCGATCTGGCTGCCCGCTATGGCGGTGAAGAGTTCTGTCTGCTTTTGCCAAATACCGAGCTTGAAATGGCCCAGCAAACGGCTGACCGCCTGCTCAAGAAAATCAGCGAGGTCGATTTGGACGGAGTCGGCTCGATTACGGCCAGCATCGGCGTCGCCAACTTTCCGGCCCATGCCGAAGATCCTGATTGTCTGTTCAGGCAGGCCGATGAGGCTTTGTATCAGGCCAAGCAGAGTGGCAGAAATCGAGTCTGCGTCGCATCGAAAGCGCTAGCGGCGCCGGGCGGTGAATGAGCGTCATTTGTTCCATTTGATTGCAATTAATGCTTAGAGTTCGAGGCGATCACTTTGATCGCTTGGGCGGCGGGTATGCTCAAATAATAAGCAGGAAGGACTTCAGTGATCGCTGCGATCAAGACGTCGGGAAACTAGCTGGTTGGATCGACAAAATATGTGACTGAGCGTTTAGAGAGGGAGTAGGAGATGGGATTAATCGACGATTTCGTACAGGGTGTCAATCGAGAGATTTCCAGAGTGCAAAGCCGCGGGCAGGAGATGATGCAAAGCTATCAGCTCAGCAGTCAGATAAGAGTGCTTGAAGGAAAGAAATCCGCCACATTGATAGAGATCGGTCGGCTCGTTTTCGAAAAGTATCAAAGAGCAGTCGAGGTCTCCGAAGATCGTCTGATTGAAAAGGCCAAGGAGATTACCGGTTACGAGCAAGAGATCACTATTTTGCAAGCGGAGCTCGACCAGCTCAAGGCCCAGTACGACCCGGACAGGCCCGCCTCCCAAAGAGCCGAGGCCAAAGCAGGCTATA
>CAZSNX010000016.1:0-12834 GCA_964607945.1 uncultured Candidatus Obscuribacterales bacterium | reverse complement strand
GCCACTCCTGGTTTCGTTTGCCCGCACTGTCACGTGCCGGCTGCCTCGGACAAATCATTTTGTCCGGCCTGTGGCGGTTCGCTCAAGGAAGGCAACGGCACAAAGTCTGAGGGCAGCGAAGCCAACTGAGAATTGGGCTGGTTGCTGCTGACATTACATGCGGGCGTTCTTGCCGCAATCCGGGCAGAAGAAGAAAGATGGACTGACCTTAGCCCCGCAATGCGGGCAGTTTCTGATGTCTAGTCCGGGCTCTTCAGTCGGATAGCGTCCGGCGATTATCTCCTTGTACTGCTTACTTTCCGACCAAGCTTTAATCTCCTTGGCGCGGAAGATCGGCAACGGGTGATCCAGCCAGAGCTCTTGCATAAACTTGTACATCTTGTTCAAGGTGTTATGGTCTAGGTCTTCATAGCGCTCGGCCTGCTTGAGAAACTCCTGTGCGTCTATCTGTTCGTAAACGGAGCGCGAGCCGCCGGCGAGCTTCATATTGAGGCGCAGGCAGACATCGACGTCTTGCACGACTAGTAGCTCGGCTCTGTCGGCGGTGAGCTCAGCTTTGCGCGACCATTCGAACAGCGCGGCCGCCAAGCCGATCGATGCGATGCCACCCAGCCCTAGCATGCGGCTGGCGATATGAGCGAGAAAGTAAGCAATGCTGCGATAAAGCACGTGTCCGGCCTTAACGTGACCGAGTTCGTGAGCCATTACCGCCATCAATTCCTCTTCCGTCAAGAGATCCACCAGTGAAGAATGAAGAGCGATGAACGGCCGGTCGACACCGAATGTGAATGCATTGGGATACGGCTGCGAGATCAAGAACAGATCAGGCTCGTGCATATCCAATATGTCGGCTGCTTCTTTGAAGAGCTTGTAAATCTTGTGGCATTGTTTCGGAGTGACGTGGATGGCCTGGCCCATTAGCTGAATGCGCATGATGCGCTCGACGCCGAGTTCCAGGAATTTGCGGAATACCTTGTCCAGCACTGGTATCTTTTTCACTGCCTCGAGGGCAATCCGGTCGGCCGGATGTTCGAAGGCGGCGGAGGTAATGCGGGGGAATCGCTTGCGGGTCTTTTCTTGAACGGTGCTCATGAAGCCTCCAGATTGGGCGCAAAAACTTGGATGTTCTCATATCTCCATTTCTACCCGAATTGTGCTCAACGGGCTGTACATTTAATCTTGGCGGCGATAAAGTTCGCCGCCGGCTGTGAATCGGGACGGTGCCGCTTTGCTGCTTGCCGGTGCTGTCGCCGCTCGTAACTAAACGTTGCGCGGGGATTCTTGGCAACCGGTCAGCCGAGTGACAAGATCTCCAATCCTCGGCCGACTACGATTGCCAGGCGGTCTTTAATAGTCACCGCCGATGATGCCTCAACCGATGGAAAGGTAGCGGCGATGCGGGGGATTGCCGGTGTCGACAGATCAATGATTGAGGCTATGTCTTTTCCTTCCGCGCTGCGGCCGACTACGACTGCTTGATCGCCGGAGGCGGCCACGGCGATACCGTCATCAGGCAAAGCGATGGCGCCTAATTGGCTGAGGTCTTTACCGTCTCTTGAAAGCACGAATAAAAAGCCTTTGGAGGAAGGATCGACTGCTGTCACGACTATATGTGTTCCGGTCATCGCTACATCTCTAATTGCGTAACCTTCCAAGCTTTGCTTACCGACTAATTCGAAGGATTTGCCGTTTTGATAGATTGCTACTTCTTTCATACTGCAGAGCAGCAAAGAGCCGTTGTCGGCGAGGATGCGCCGATATCCCGCCGCAAGCTCCAGCGGCGTTTCGGCCACCAGTTTGTTGGAGTAAGTCTTGACCGGAGTGATCGTTGTTTTCTTCTCTTGAGCATGCAGAACATAAGCTTTCTGCTGCTTTTTATCGAAGGACATATCTTGGCCGGTTACTTCGGTCGAGGCGATCTGATTAGTGAGGCTGTCCAGGCGGCGCAAGGCAAGCGTATTCTTTGACAGGCTAATCAAGAAGACTCCGGCGGTCGCGATCGCTTTGATGGTGCCACCGGTTTCGGTGGTCTGGACCAGCACCGGTTTTTCAGGAGTGGAGATGTCGTAGAGTTTGAGATCGGCTCCGGCCAAAAGCACGAAATTGTCCCAGGTCGCTACGCCGGATGCCGGAAAGCGTGGAATCGAATAAGTAAAAGTATGGCGCCAATCTTGTTTCTCGTGAGTGAGAACCTCGACGCCTTGCCAGCCGGCAGCTATATTGATGCTGCGATTGGAGATGGCCATGGCGAAAGCCGATCCGGCACCGACCTTACCGCCGGTGAGGTCGGTTGTTTTCTCCGCCGTCAAGCGCAAGTCTTTGCCCATTAAGAACTCGATCAGGCGTCGTTCTCCCTTGTGCTCACCCAGGAAGTAGAATCGGTCCCTTTGGGCTGTTGCGCAAAAGACATTTGTCAGTTCGTGCAAAGTCTCGCTCTGCATCACATGTGGTGCAGGCTCGAGTGTGACCGTTTTGGCCTCCAGCTGCCCGGAAGAAGACTGTCCGGCCAGTACCAGCAGATCTTTGCTGCGAGCCATCACGCGGTAATCACCTTCCAGTTTCATGCACTTGCGGAGCTGAGGTTTCTGCGGATAGAAGAGATTGACATAATCAACCTGTGAATTGGTGCCGGACTCGAGCACTACCAGATTTCGTTCTTGCAGATCGAGATCGGTTATCGGGTTGTCGACGTTGAAAGAGGCGATAAATCCCGGTTCCGGTGATTTGCCACGCGCGGCGAAAATTACCACTTGATTGGCACCGTGAGCAGTGGCGCCGCCGATGCAGATGAAATCGGCGCTGGCTGTCAGGCAGGTTGCGTCGCTGAACTGATTGAGAATAACCTTGGAGAGGATAGTCGGTTCGGACGCTGGTGCCAGGCTGATAGTTGCCAGCACGAATTGCGTGTCTCCCGATGCTGAATCTTGAGTCGTGAGTGCATACGCTCGCTGGCGAACTGCTACAAAGTCGACTAATTTCTTCGTCTGAAGTCCGAGCTCGCCTACGACTTTGGGAGTGGTGACTTTCTTGAAATCGACGATCGCCAGGCGCCCGAACTGGTCTGTGAAGCAAGAGTATCCTTTGTCAATGAAAGCGGCGTGGTCCGGAACTATCGCCGGCGGCCAGTCCTGGCGAGCGACAGAATGAATACCGACTTTGACATTTTTGCTCTTGCCTCTGGCCAGCGCCGGTGGCAGGCGGAATGACTGAGCAAGCCCCAATCCGCCTAACAAGAAGACTCTTCGCGAGATATTCATCTTCGGTCTTTTCTTATGGAATGAGGTGGCGGACCAACGTGGTCAGCATCTGCAAAACAAAGATAGCCAGCATCGGTGAAAGGTCGAGCCCGCTAATCGGCGGGATTAGCCTGCGAAAGGGCATGACCATTGGGCGAACTGCTTGATCGAGAGCCCGAAACGGCTGCTCGTGCCAATTGATGTTTGGGAACCAACTCAAAAGGCACCAAACAACTATTAGCATTGAAATTAACTGGAGTAGCCCGGTGAGCATTGCACCAATGTCTAACACGCGATCACCTTTCCTGGACTTTCTACACTGCTAGATTGTAACATTTATCGGTCTTTGAAGCGGAAAGCAAACATTCGACAGATGAAAAGCAAAACAGGCGAGCACGAGTTGATCGATTGGATTCGCGGTGCGGCCGGTGGCAATTATATTGGCGATGATTGTGCGGTTTTGCCGGGGCAGTCGCTGATAACATCAGATACCCTAGTGGAAGGGACGCATTTCTTGCGGGCGCTGACCAGTTTGAGTGATTTGGGTTGGAAGGCGGCGGCGGTCAACCTGAGTGATATCGCGGCGATGGCGGGCCGTCCGCGTCAAATGCTCGTCAATCTCACTTTGCCTCAGGAGCTTTCGTTTTTCGACTTTCGCCAGTTGTATCAAGCAATTGTCGAGTGCGCGCGCACTTATCGGACGGTAATTGCCGGTGGCGATCTCACGCGCGGGCCGGTGATGTCTTTGACTTTGACAGTTTTGGGCGAGGCGCACGAGTGTGGTAACTTGCTTAGATCCGGTGCGCTGCCTGGCGATCTAGTAATCGTGTCCGGTGACTTCGGGGCCAGTGCAGCCGGCTTGTGGTTGCTTCGGTCTAGGCAGCAGGGATTCTCCCATGCGCGGCTCAGCCATTTGCGCCCGCAGCCGCGTTTCGAGCAGGCCTGGCAGCTCGGGCAGCGATGTAACGGGCGGGGGGCGCTAATGGATGCCAGCGATGGCTTAGCCGATGCGCTCGTGCAAATAGCTTCTGCCAGTCAAGTCGGGATGGAAATAGATCTGGCAGCTGTGCCGGTTCATGCCGAAACAGCCGAGGTTGCCAAGTTGGCGGGCGTCGATTGCTTGGATTGGGTGCTTTATGGTGGTGAGGATTATGAGTTGGTCGGGACGATTTCGGTCTCCGCCTGGCAGAGTTTCAGTCCTTGGCAAAAGGAGCGATTTGCTGTTGTTGGAGCAGTTAAAGCCGGAGATTCAGTGGTGCTTTCGCACAGTCGGGGGCGCCAAATTGATTTAGCCGAGAGTTTTCAGCACTGGCGAGATTTGAAGCCTCGTTAGGCGCTCTGCGATTCAATCGTACCGTGCTCGGCGAAAGGGTAAACTCTGTAAGGCGGCTTGCGAGCCGGTCATGATTTCCGATTCACGCTTAGGGGGGACAAAATGCAAGCAGATACAACCGCCGAAATACTCGATGGCAAGGCCGTGGCCAATCAAGTGCGGGAGGAGCTGCGCGTGCGCGTTGAGGCTTATCGCCAGAAGGGCTTGCGTGCACCGGGGCTGGCTGTGGTGCTAATTGGTGACAATCCGGCCAGCCATATTTACGTAAAGAACAAAATACAAGCTTGCAAGAAGGTTGGAATCGAAAGTTTCTTGAGGCAGTTTCCGGACGATGTGAAAGAGGAGGAGGTTTTAGCTTGTTTAGCCGAGTTGAATGAATCCGATGCGGTTGACGGCATATTGGTGCAGTTGCCGTTGCCGGCGCATCTTCCGACCGACCGGATTCTGGAAGCTGTTTCGCCTGAGAAGGATGCCGATGGTCTGCATCCATTGAATCTCGGTATTTTGACGGCCGGCAAGCCGGGTTTGAGACCATGCACTCCTCAAGGTGTAATGGTCTTGCTCGAGCGTTATGGGGTCGAGTTGAAAGGAAAGCATGCGGTTGTAATTGGCCGCTCAAATCTGGTTGGCAAGCCGGTTGCTTTGATGTTGCTTGAGAAGCACGCCACGGTTACGGTTTGTCACAGCCGCTCGAGCGATTTGGCGGAGATTGCCAAGACAGCCGATGTTTTGGTTGTGGCGGCCGGTCGAGAGACGATGGTCAAGGGTGATTGGATAAAGCCAGGGGCGGTAGTGATTGATGTTGGCATTCATAAGCGGGTAATCGGCGCTGGTCCAAACGCCGGTGATAGCGAGGTCGTCGGTGACGTAGACTTTCCGAAGGCTGCCAAACGCGCCGCCAAGATAACTCCGGTGCCCGGCGGTGTTGGGCCGATGACAATTGCGATGCTGCTGTCCAACACGCTCATGTCCTACGAAATCAAAGTGGCTGGTCAGTAGAAATTTGCCGTATTACAATGCACTGAACCATTTTGAAAGTGCTTAGTATCCTTTTGCTCTTACAATCCGGAAATCAAGGTCTGGCAAGGCTGCTAGCGGCGGTCTAGCGATGTAGAAGACTTAGTGCAGGAGAATTTTGATGACAAGTGAAGAAAGCAAAGGCGGCTTGCCGACCTGGGCGAAGGTGCTAATCGGCCTGGTAGTGGTTGTGATTTTGGCGGTCGGCGGGCTGGTGGTTGGCGGGATTGTCTTTTTCCAAAATGCTTCAAAGCAATGGTCAGACCCGGTGGCAATCAACAAGGTTGCCCAGTCGATTGCCGCCTTTCCGGCGCCGTTGCCTGAGGGGTACAAGTACTTGATGGGGATGGATTTGGCAGGGATCAAAACCGTCACGGTTGAGCATGCTGATGACAAGCAGGCGATCATAATTATGAGCTTCCCGAAGAAAGATAAGACTGACGCCCAAACGATGGTCAATGAGCTCTATGAAAAAGGTGTCAAGACGCAGCAAACGCAGGCCAAATTCGAAGATGTGAAGTCAAAGGGAACCGAGATGGTTGCCGGGCTTAGCATGCCGTACATCATCGGAACGATGACCGACAATACTGGCAAGAAGGCTGAGGGGATGGTCGGTTGTCTAGTCAGTGAGACGAAGGCGGAGACAATTTTCATTTACGGACTGCAGCCGCCGGGTGCTCCTTACAATCTAAAAGCGACGCTGACCCTGCTGCAATCTATCAAAGGGATATAGTCGGCAAGATCGTGTTGAAAAATTGCAAATAGTGGAGTGAAACAGCATCCCGGCTGCGTTATGATAAACATAGGTACTGGGTGGCTGTCAGGAGAAGAGTACAGGTATGAGTGAGGGAACGCACAGCGATGCCAGCAAGGGGTGGTTAACCTTCTTCTTCGTCTGTTTCATCCTGGTAATGGCGATCGGGTTGGTCGCTGTATTCACCTACAATGTCAATGCGCCGGAGACTAAGCCGGCTGGCGGCGGTCATGGGGGCATGATCTTGCCGCAAGACGGTCAATACGCCCCCCACGTCGCACTAAGAGTGGTGGCATAGGCTGGCTGCGCCAGCCGGCAACTATCGCGCCATTTCTTGAGCGTTGTCTCAGTAGCCTGAATTGGTCGCGTAGAAGCCGTGTCCGTGCGTCACCATGTTGAGCACGGCAGCCGTTTTTAAAATATGCTCGCGCAGAGCCTGGTCGCGTCTGTCTTTAGAGTGGGCGACGTCGTAGAGAAGCGGGTCGCGCTGGAGCGCGTGCAGCAGGTAAAATTCGGCTGTGACAATATGTTGATGCGAGCCGACCTGGTGCATTTTGATTCGCCGGCGGCCGATGTCGTCCGATTCCGTAATCTCTCGATAATTGGGGTCATGGTCGGTAATCAGCACTTCCTTGCCAGGTCCGAGTTTGAGTTTGTGCTGGTGGCAGACGACGGTGACCGAGTCCGGTCCGTTGTCCCAGAGCACCATGCATCGTTCGCTGCCGCGTTTTACACGAAACAGAACCGCCGACTTATGCAAAATCTGTGTTTTGGCCAGAGGAGTAGTGACTGTGATGGTGTGATTCGGTTCGATTACCACCTCGCCGCGTTCGATTTCGATCGTGTCGGAGTCAATCTGTTTCAGCTCGCTGCCGGGTGCTGCGCGCCAGACGGCCGAGCCTTTCCCTGCGTGCCAACCAGGAGTTTCTTGGTTGTTTGGCGGTCCTGATTCAGTTGGATGTTGCTCTTCTTTTTTCGCAGCGGCGGCTTCGCCTGCTTGCGCTGATTGACTGCCGGTTTGGCCGGCGCCGGTTGTTGTTTGTGCTTGACTGTCGACGGCGTTGGGTCCGGCGGTGCTGTCGGCAAGTGCAGGGGCGCTGCCGCTGCACTTGAGCGCTGTTGACAGCACGAATAAGACGAAAAGGTGCCGAAAGCGGTTCATAGCAGCCCCCAACCGATTCTATATTCCAGTCTACCAGTTCGCGTTTGGAGGTTTGATCTGGCCGGCGGTCTAAAGACGGAGAAATGAGCGAGCAGGTATTAAGATGAAGCTGTTTATATGACAGATTCAAATTGGCACTAACAAACAAGGATGCAAATGCAGTCAAGTGAACCGGAGCAGACGTCGGTTGAAGTAATGTCCATCGGTACTGAGCTTTTGCTCGGTCAAATTCTGGACACAAACACTCAATTCCTGACGCAAGAGTTGGCGGCGATTGGACTAAATTGTCACTGGCATTCGACTGTCGGCGACAACAAGGAAAGAATCAAGCAGTGTCTGCGCATCGCCTTAGAACGAGTGGATGTTTTGCTCACAACCGGTGGCTTGGGTCCGACTACCGATGATTTGACAATCGAGTGTCTGGCAGAGTTTTTCGGTGTGCCGTTGGAGTTTAGTCAAACGGTCTGGGACGACATTACCGACAAATTCAGTAAGAGGCGATTGCCGATGGCTAACTCCAATCGGAAGCAAGCATTGCGTCCGAGCGGTTCTGAAATTCTGGCCAATCGACTGGGCACGGCGCCCGGAATTATCTGGAAGGTCGAGGCGGCGTTGTTGGCCAAGGCTGGCTTGAGTCGTCCGGAAAGACCCAGATATGTTTTGACGTTTCCGGGAGTCCCGTCTGAAATGACTGAGATGTGGAAAGCAACAGCTCGCGGTTTTTTGCTTGAGACATTTGGGTCGGGTGTAATTTGGTCGTTGGATTTGAAGCATTTCGGGATTGGTGAATCGGCTCTAGCCGAATTGCATGCCGACTTGCTGGATTTGTCGAACCCGACGGTTGCGCCGCTTGCGGGCACCGGCGAGTGCCGGTTGCGAGTGACCGCCAAAGCCGGCAGTCTGGAGCAGGCAAAAGCGTTGGCAGCCGGTCCGATTGAAAGAATTCGCCGCAAGAGCGGCAGTCTTTGCTATGGGGTCGATCAAGATACCGTTGAGTCGGTGGTAGCAGCGTTGTTGAGCGAGCGCAATCTGTCCTTGTCAGTGGCGGAATCTTGCACTGGCGGGCTTGTCAGCAAGAGGCTGACCGATATTCCGGGCAGCTCGCGCTTTGTCAAATTGAACTTCGTTACTTATTGCGACCAGGCTAAAAGAGCGGTGCTGGCGGTGGACGCAAGCATTCTCATAGCCCACGGAGCGGTCAGTGCCGAATGTGCATCGGCGATGGCTGCCGGGGCGCGCCGGGTCGCCGGTACAGATCTCGGCTTGGCGGTGACCGGTATCGCCGGGCCGGGCGGAGGAACAAAGGAGAAGCCGGTTGGGTTGGTTTACCTGTCTCTGGTCGGGCCAGACTGTCGTTTTGACAAGAAGCTAAGCTACAGCAGCATGCTCTCGCGCGCTGAGATTCGCCAGCGTACTGCCAATGAGGCACTAAATATGGTGCGCCTCTATTTGATCGATCCAGGATTGCTCGGCGGCAAGTAAGGCGGCATGATTTTGTTGCCAGTTTTAGTCGGTCTGCGGCGGTCGGCGTAATTGAGCAGAAAATGTCAATACAATCTTGCGACTTTGGTTTAGACTTCATTTGTAAGACCGATGAACTACTTAGAGCGTATTAGAGCGGCGATTGATTTCATCGAGGACCATCTGTCCGAAGAGATTTCAGTTGCTTCGGTCGCCGCTCTGGTCGGATTTTCCGAGTATCACTTTCACCGCATCTTTCAAGGGATGCTCGGTGAGTCGGTGGCCGCCTATATCCGTAAAAGGCGGATTTCGGAAGCAGCCAAGCAATTGGAACTTACCGATAGTCCGATCTTGGGGCTAGCACTAGCCAGTGGTTTCGAAACGCAGGAATCTTTTTCAGTCCGACGAGTTGCTTGATTGATAAGCAGCTCGGATTCTTAGAGTATCAACATTGCATCGCCGTAGCTGTAAAAGCGATAACGTTTTTCGATCGCTTCCCGGTAGGCAGCTTTGATTAACGAGTGTCCGGCGAAAGTGGATACAAGTACAAGCAGACTGGAGCGGCTCAGGTGAAAGTTGGTTACCAGTCCGGAGATGACGCGAAACTGAAACCCAGGCTTTATGTAAAGAGACGTTTGTTCGTTATCGACCGACCTGACTGTTCCGTCTTTGCCAGCGGTTTCCAGTGCGCGGCAGGAGGTCGTGCCGACGGCTATTACGCGTCTGCCCTGGTGGAGCGCTTGATTGACCGAATCGGCGGTTTCCGCTGAAACTGAAAATGATTCCGGTTCGACTGTATGTTCGGCGACCGAATTCGCAATCGGTTTGAATGTGCCTGGGCCGACGTGCAAAGTGATAGTGGCAAGTTCGACTTCCATTTTTGCTAGTTCGTCGATCAGTGCTGTGGAGAAATGCAGTCCGGCTGTCGGTGCTGCCACTGCCCCTGGTGCACTTGCGAAGACGGTCTGATAGCAACTGAGGTCGTCCTGGCGCTTCTGGCTTTCTCCGTTGCGAGCTATATAGGGCGGCAACGGTGCGTATCCGTATTTGGAAAGCAACTGGTAAACGAGCTCGCGGGCTCCGAGATCGACAATCAATTGTTTGCTGCCGTCCTCGGCCAAGACAATGTTGTGAATCACAATGGTTGGAGCATTGCTTTCTGCCGAGAGCAGTTGCAGAGATTCTTTGACCTTCAGTTTACGCATCGGTTGGGCGAGTGCTCGCCAAAGATTTGGGGTTTGCGATTCAGGGCGCAAAAGCAGTATCTGGATCAAGCCGCCGGTTGCCCGGCGAGCCAGCAGGCGAGCTGGAATTACGCGGGTATCGTTTACTACCAGAAGATCGCCAGCTCTAAGCAAGCCCGGCAGATCGCTGAAATGGTGATCGGATATCTGTCCGGTATCTCGGTTTAAGGATTGAAGCCGCGAACTGTCCCGTGTTGGAAGCGGCTCCTGGGCGATCAACTCGGCAGGCAGGTCGTAGCTGTAAGTTTCGAGCTCCGGGTCAAAGTCGGCCGAACGGCTACAATTTTCAGCAGGTGGGATGCTAGACATGGATTTCAAAGCGACGATTTGCGAAGTTGCTGCTGAGCTTGGTTTTCAGCGTACCGTAATTGGTAGCCTGGAGCCGATGGAAGCCGAGCGGGTTGAGTTCGAAGCTTGGCTGGCAAACGGCTACGCCGCTGGCATGGAGTACCTGAAGCGAAACCCTCATTTTAGGTCGTCACCACAATTACTCTTTCCCGGTGCTCGCTCGGCGATAGTGGTAGCTGCCAGTTATTACACTGAGCCGCCGCTTGACCCCGGTCCGCATTTCGGGAGGGTAGCGCGCTATGCGGTCGGACAAGATTACCACATTGTCTTGAAAGACAAGCTGAGCAAGCTCAAAGACTTGCTGGAGCTAAAGTTGGCGCGGCCGCTCTTGGGAAAGTCCTACACCGATGACGTAGCGTTGCTCGAGCAGGCGTATGCCAATCGGTCGGGCTTGGGATTCAAGGGAAAGAACACGATGATCATCGGACCGAAGCTGACCGGTTCTTATCAATTCATCGCAGAATTGTTTACAGATCTCGAGCTGGATGCCGATCAACCTTATGAAGGTACGTGCGGTCATTGTTTCCGTTGCGGGGATATCTGTCCGACCGGAGCTATCACGACAGCCGGCAATGTTGATGCTGGTTTGTGTATTTCGTACTTGACGATTGAAAACAAAGGTGGAATGCCCCTGGCGCTGAGAGAGGCGGTCGGCTACTGGTTGTTTGGCTGCGATCTTTGTCAGGAAGTTTGTCCTTACAATCAGCGGCCGCCGGTGACGCCTTGGCCGGAGTTCAGACCGGAGTCCGGTGTCGGTCATTTTGTCGATCTGCTCAAGCTGTTGGAGATTGACGGTAATGCCGAATTCAAGCAAAGATTTGCAATGACGCCGCTTAGCAGACCAAAGCGCCGTGGGCTGTTGAGAAATGCTCTGGTGGTTTTAGGCAATCGCCGGCCGGATGGCGCAGGCGAGCTGCTGGCGAAGTTCGCCAATTGCCAGACGGATGCGATGTTGAGGGAGCATGCAGTATGGGCTCTTTTTCAATGTGGTGAAACGGCATTAGCACGCCGATTTTTCGAGCAAGAGAGCTGTCTGGATACCAAAGAGCAAATGGCAGCCTACCTGTACGGCGGTTAGCCAGGCTAGCTTACATTCCGGCGGTCAAACCGCCGTCTATCGGTAGGATCGCGCCGTTGATATAGCCGGCTTCGGCCGAGCAAAGGAACAGAACCACCGAGGCTACTTCATTGGCTTCCCCGACGCGGCGCATCGGTATATTGGCTTGGACGAACTCGTCGAGAGCTTCCTTTCCGGTCTTGCCTTTACGCGCGCCGACCTCCTCGTTGAAGCGTTCGCACAAAGGGGTGCGTATGCAACCGGGACAGATGCAGTTGCAGCGAATGCCGAAGCCTGCGTAGTCGAGCGCTACCGAGCGCGTAAGATGAATGATCGCCGCTTTTGATGTGCTGTATGCTGCGCTTAGCTTGATTCCTCGCAATCCGGCATCGGAGGCGTTGTTGATTATCACTCCGCTTCCGGCCTTTTGCATCGCCGGTAAGACCGCTTTGGACATTAGGAATGTGCCCTTGAGATTAGTATCTAGGACGGCGTCCCAATCTTCGTTACTAGTCTCCAGCAGTGGGGCGATGAATTCCATACCGGCGTTGTTGAATAGAAAGTCGATCCGTTGCCATTTTTCGAGGGCCGCATTTACGGCTTCTTCTGTGACCGACTGGCAGGCTATGCTACCGGGAAACACCAGGTACGGAGTCTTGAACTGATCGAGTTCTTTGGCAGTTTGTGCAAGCGAACGCTGGTCGAGATCGATCAAGACCAGAAATGCTGATTCGGCGGCAAATGCCAATGCAGTAGCTTTACCGATTCCCGAGCCGGCGCCTGTAACTACCGCCACCTTTCCTGAGAATCTCACTATTCTTAAGCCGGCTTGAGTTGTTTGGTCTTCGTCTTCAATTCACGCCAGAACACTAGTAAGCAGCTGGCATTGAAAATTGAAGAATAAGTTCCGGAAATAATTCCAATCAGCATCGCCAGTACGAAGTCGCGAGTGGTGACGCCGCCGAGAAGGAACAAAGCGGTTAGCGTGATGATAACTGTCAGGGACGTATAGATTGAGCGTGCCAGCGTCTGGTTTACGCTGTCGTTAGTGACGTCGCCGAAGGTCTTGCGAAACTCTTGTCCGGATTTAGCATCGGTGGACTTGCTGCCGACGTATTTGGAATTCTCCCGAATTCGGTCGAACACGACGATTGTGTCATGGACTGAAAAGCCGATGACGGTGAGAATGGCGCTGATGAACAAGCTGTCGACTTCGGTGCCG
>CAZSNX010000015.1:0-21233 GCA_964607945.1 uncultured Candidatus Obscuribacterales bacterium | reverse complement strand
TGCTTGGCGACCGATCCTCGATCGTCACAATTGCTTAATTCCGAACCTTTCAACTTAATCACACCTGCACAAATAGTCGATTTGCGCACTCAGTATTCAGCCTCGACGGTGACATGCCGGTGACAGCTTGAATCTATACGATAGTTTATAGTATTTCGCAGCAAAAAAACCGGAGAGCGCGTGGGAACAATGCGCTCTTCCGGGTTTTTCTTGCTACTTGCTGGGCTTGGTGCGCGCCTCACGCTTGGACCTTTCGATCGCATCAATCAGGTCGAGCGCCTTTGCGTGCAAATCCTTCGCTTCCGTATCAACCGGATGCGAAGTCATGCGCGTCTTCAGCACTTCGATCAGCATGCCGATCTTCTTGACCGAGCGCGGATGTTGCCTTGCTGCCGAAATGAAGGCAGCATACTCAGCAGGCGACGCCTCAATCAAAAGATAACGCCAGTTGATCAGATCCGAAACCGTCAACTCCTTGTCCTCGAGTGCGACCCGAAGCTCCGCCTCGTGAGTCTTGGGAGAGAGGTAGGTTCCAAACAACATGTCCATGAGCGGATGAACGATCGTGAAATTCTTTCGTTGATCCCAATGGTGCAGGAGATGAATCTGCTCCAGCCACTGGAAATACGGGCTGTCGACCCAGGGGTGATTTACCTCGTGAAATCGCGAGTGCGTCCGGTCAATAACGTACTGCGCATAGAGCATCACCGCCAGGACGAAAGCCAGCGAACCAATGTTCAAACCATGGGTCAAAACGAACAGGACCGCAGCCATCACACCAGGAATCACCCAACTCAAACCCACCCCGTCCTCGGCAGCGACGTACTCAACCGCACGGCGGTAGAGACGACCGATCGGGTAGATAATCATGTGATGAATCCAGTGAAATCGCTGGTTTCGCCGGAAGATATGAGAGCGCCGGGTGAAGAACCCGACGTGCTGGAAAAAGCGGTGGTAAGCGTAGCCGACGACTTCGACCATCATCACCGCCCGCAGTGCCATCACACAGGGGGTGAGTACATAGTCGACCAGCCGAGGCGAAACGCCTAAAGCAAGCAGCCTTTCGAACAGCTGGCCGCTCCAAGGCTCAGCCCAGGAGATTGCGGTCAGGGCGGTCAGCCCTCCGACAATCCACAAGGCGCAGAGGGTCCGCCACACCAGTCCATGGCGCGGCTTGAGAGACGCCTCGTACAGCTCATTTGTATTCAGCTTCATGTTATGGGTGCTCCTAATTCACCCGAAACAGACGGTGCCGTGGTTTAACGGCACACCCATCAAGACGCGAACAAAACCAGAGTAAGACCAGCACGAAGGCGCCGGCTCGACGGACTTCCTGTCCTGCCGAGCCGGTTGCTTTCGTTGCCGGGAAAGTGGCAATCAGCGGCGCTTACGCGGCGGCTTCACTCCGCGCTCGCGAGTTCCGTAGCGGACGGGCCGCAACTTCTTCTCGTGGGCGCGAACGAGCTTTTCCTGTCGCTGCATCTCGTCGAGCAAGACGACCAGCCCGCACTCGTAAGCCTCTCCGTATTCCTTCCCTTCGGACATTTGCTTTTGCTCCTCCAGCTCCTGCAGCAGCGTGTAGTGCACCTGCTCCAAGTTCATGGCGGAGTCCAGCCAAATCTCATTTTCGGGAATGAACGAGTCACTCAATCCGTTGCCGCCCATGCTGAAATCACCGTAGAGCTCGCGCCGCACCATCGGGCCATCCACGATCCAGATCTGGAGTCCCTTACGGGTTCCCAGACACTGCCTGTAGATGCCGGCTGGCAAAACGAAGCCATTCGATCGAACTTTCTTCTCATGCTTGAGAGCGAGAAGCTCGTCTCGATCGCGCATCGTCTTTTCCAGCTTGATGCCCTCACCGTGAGCGCGGCTGTAACTCCAGCGTCGCTCTCGCATGAGCTTACGCTCGATCAGTTCGTGCGCGAGCGTGTAGCGAAACTCCTCGACACCGGAACGATTGTCGAGCCAGATCTCATCGAGCGGGTTGAAGCGGTAGCGCTGGTCGTTGCCGCCCATAATGAAAGCCGGATAGAGCTTCTCGACGACGAGCGCGCCGTCGATAACCCAGACCTCCTGTCCCTGACGTTTTCCGAGATAGGCACGATAGAAGCCATTCAGCCTTGCGTGCCCTGAATTGCGATACAGCTGCTTACACAGCGGATGACGCTTGCAGGACATCATGACTGTAGTCCTCCAGCAGTTGGTAACAGATCGACTCAGCAGAGAACAGGCGGCCGGTAATCAGCCGCCTGTCGCGAATTCCGAACACCGGCAATCACCGGTCAGCCGACTGGGGATGGCTATCGCCCTCGGAGTTGTCGTCCTTCGGAGCGTCATTTTGCTCCGGAGCGCTCTTGTCTTCAGCCGGCTCTTCAGCGTCAAGCGCTCGTCCGCTGAAGAAACTGAACAATCCAAGCCGCGGCCGGCAGTGAACGCAGCTGCGCTTCGGCTTGCCGTGCTTGCAGGGTTCGCCGACTCCCTTCTTTGCGAGAGCATGCTGGCGAACTTCCCAAAGTACGAGAGCCAAGAGAGTGGCACAAGCCAGTGCGCCAGCAATGCCTGCAAGGATGTGTGAATTCATGGCAACCTCCATCAGAAGTGTGTCGCGCCTCGTCCGTTGCAAGCGAACAAAAGCTCGGCACTTGTGTAGCAAAGATTGCGGAGCGCGAATGTGCAGCTCCGACAAAGAAATCTCAGTGATTAGCTTTCAAGAGTTGTTGTGAGATGAGCCTCTTCAACTTCATCATGAAAAGAAATGTGTGCATTGAACATAAATCAGTGACACGTTCGTTTCCAAAAAAGATCTCTTTCACTAGCTGAGCTGCAACCCCCCGCTCGGGCGATTATGCCGCTTGGTCAATGAGATCAAAACTAGTGCCAATCGATGATTTGCAGATAGCAGCACTGAAAGTACCCAAAGGAGCTAGCAGAGCCGACCTAGGTGTGACAGAGCAAATGAGTTGCAACAAATATTCCAAGAAAGCCTCATCAGCGCTTGATATCTACCATCGCCCCTCCTTGACAAGCACCTTTCTCTTATTCTGGCAGAGCATTTAAGTTACAGGTATGTCTTAGAACTCTCCGCGACGAAAACAAGCAGGCTCAAACAAAGCAATCAATAGCCTTTTGTAGTGCAAATCCATCCCTCCAGTGAGGGCTTGGTTTGTAGTCCGCTGGGTTCCATCTCTTAATCAACTGCACGTTGCCCGCAATAAGCCGATCTTTTCGCCTGATTGAGTTCAGTCGCGAAGAAGCTTTCTGCCGGGCAATCTGTGCACCATCTGTGAAGGAGTTCCTATGCATAGAAAGTGTAGGGTCCCCGGCCGCAACTACTGCGCGCCCGGCGGAAAGATTGCTGCCTTGTTGGTCGACCTCGACGGGACCCTGGTCAGGTGCCAGAAGAACTTCGACAGTGCCAAGAGGCGCTATCAGAAGCTGATGAACATGTGCGGCTTGAACGGCCGCGCTGTTCGCAAGCTCGCTCAAAAAATCGAACTGGAGCACATCGAGAAGAACGGCTTTGTTCGGCAGGCACTTGCCGTCTCGATGGTCAAGGCTTACCGGCAGGCTTGCCTCGAAGCCGGAAAGAAGCCAGAGTCTTGGATCATCGAGACCTGCCAGGATATCGGCGATCGCCCGTTTTTCCGGAAGCCCGAGCTGTTCGACGATGCCGCACAGGTTCTCACCCGTGTGCACCACAACTTTTTCATCATCGCCGTCACCATCGGTGACCGTGCTGCCCAGCAGTACAAGATCAAGCAGGCCGGGCTGCGAGCTATCTTCGACGACATCATCGTCACGCAGTACGACAACAAGTCCGAGATGGTGGCAAGCGCCATCGAAGCCCTCGGCATCAGCCCGGAATACTCGCTGTTCATCGGCAACAGTCGGCGTTCCGACGGGCAGTGCCTGAGCCAGACCAACTTCCTGCACCTGCCCTTGGAAGGCTGGGTGTTCGACCACGCCGAGTTGCCGTTGAACAGCAAGTTCAGCAGCACGTCCGCACGCAACTGGCGCGAAGCCGAAGAAAAGGGCATCAACCATATTCTTCGGAAACGCCTAACCGCCATGGATACCGAAGAGTTGGAAGGCGAGAAGCGCCGCGGCTGTCACGAATCCCGGAAGCAGAGCTAGCTCTCAGCGTTCCGCACGCAACTTAGTACTCTGCAAATCAGGTGCCAAGCATGCTAAGGGGAGGGTGCTTCGTCACCCTCCCCTTTATGTGTGCATGTTTCTCCGAAGGCTTAGGAAAGAAGGAAAATCCATGAGCAACGACTCATCCAATCAGTCCCGACCGCCGGATGACAAACAACCGCTGAACGACGGAACCTTCCGCATCGTCAGCATTGAACCGAGCAAGCCAAGCGCCACCGGCAGCAATACCAAGCGGTTTCCCAAGACACGCTTGGTTTTACAGAACAGCGAGTTTCCCGGGCTGAATGCAGTAGATTGGGACAACGTGCTTACTTTCAAGGCCGGTCAGGTCGTAAAAGTGAGCGGCATGCTCAAGAGCTATCGCGGACAACCGCAGTTGAGCATTCAAAGCATCGAAGTGGTCGATAGCTGCGACCCGAGCCAGCTTCTGCCGAAGTACACCGGCGATCTCGCCGCGCTGGAAGGCAGGCTCAACAGCTACATCGCCGCGATTCCGGATGCCCGCCTCAACCGGATCGCCGCCAAGCTGGTCGACCCGAAGACAGAACTCGGGCAGAACTTGCGAATAGCTCCGGCTTCCCCGGCAGCAATTTCGCATGAGCCGTACATTCACGGCTTGCTCCAACACCTGTTGGAAGTGGCAGAAACAGCGCAGCTCCTGGCTTTGAAGGCCAAGGAGTTTCGCCCGCTGGAGTATGGAAATTTGAATCTCGGCTTTGTGATGTTCGCAGCCATCCTGCACGACATCGCCAAGACGACCGCCTACGAGTATGGCTCGGAAGGCATCAAGTTCTCCACCGCCGGCAGGCTGAACGGTCACTTGATCGAGAGCTACTCAGTCATCCGCGACGCGCTCCGCGAAGACGGCAGCATCACGAAAGCGGAGACAGATCAAATCCTCCACATCGTCGCCAGCCACCACGGGCAAGAGAGCGACAATCCGCCCCGCACCATCGAGGCGCTGTTAGTCCATCACGCCGATTACGTTTGCAGCCAACTCGGCTCAAACTTCGGCGCACCGCACAACAAGAAGTGAACGCAGGATCGGCTGTTGCTGCTCGTTGCAATCACAACTGTCACCTCCGGAAAGGACTGTGATCGTGCTTCAATCCACAAAACCAATCGAGGCGATTCTCTGGGATATGGACGGCACGCTGTCAGATACGGAGCCGCTGCACCAGCTTGCCTATCAGCAGTGGTTGGCGCGCTTCAACGTCGACTTCAGCGAAGAAGACTACCGTCAATTCCTCGGAGCCACCGACCGCGTCATCTGTGAAACGCTGATCGACAGCCATAAGCTGCCGGTATCGGCCGAACAGATGATGCTGGAGAAGGAAGAGCTGGTGCTCGACCTGCTCCGCAGCCAAGCAACGCCTCGCCCGGGTGTCACTGCCGTTCTTGCCGCCGCCCGGCGATACAAGCTGAAAATGGCGGTGGCTTCCTCATCGGCACTCGCCACCATCGAACTTGTGCTGGACACTCTCCAGATTCGCCACCAGTTCGACCAGCTTGCCTCCGGTGAAGAAGTCGAGCACAGCAAGCCAGCTCCCGATGTTTTCCTGCTGGCAGCAAAGCGGCTTGGCGTTGCGCCAGAAACATGTCTGGTGATCGAAGACAGCATCAACGGCATCCTAGCCGCCAAAGCGGCCGGCATGAAGTGCCTGGCGGTCGCCTGCGAGTCCACTCGCTATCAGGACCATTCGACAGCGGACATCGTGCTCGAGTCGCATGAGCAGATCTCAATCGATACATCCGGTCTTCTGGCCGGCGGCACTGCGATTCGCCTGCACCAATCGGATGCAATCATCTAGAACAGGCAAGCGGAATGCCGACATCAGTGAGAACTGTCGAGGAAACAGGCTGGACTGCATAACTGCACCAGCCTGTTTCCTCTGCCTTCTCAATTGAGTCGGAGGATGTTGAAAAAAAATGAACAACCCATACTATGCTTTATACTAGATTCACGAAAAGAGAAAGGGCTATGCATCGAAAATCCGCTGCAATAGCCCATTATTACAGCGACCGGCCGGCCGCCAGATCGAACATCTTACCGCTGAGGGCAGCTAACAATCGCGATCGCAGTCCTCTGATGCACCAATGTACTGAACACTGCCCATAGCCAGCCCGATCAGCACCAAATCGACAAGCCACCGAGCCGGCAGCATGCTAACCCTGACGTAGTCCATCAAAAGCCAGCTGCCCGTAAAAAAGAACAACCAAATGATCGTCAACACGCAGCCGTTTGCAACTAGCTCAGAAGCCTTGAGGCTGGCAACGGTGGCAAAGAGACTTGAGAAGATGAACAGCGAGATCAACTCGAGTATCATCCCTTTTCCCTATCCTTCCTATCCGGTGCCTTGCCATCCACCGGTTTCTTTCCTCCAGCCACCTTGCTGGGCGCGAAATTGCCACCCCACGCCTTCCCTGGCGGAGAACCAGCATGGAGTTTACTAACCGTAGCCCGGCCGCTACCGAGTTTTTTCTGCGCCTCTTCCTTGCGCTCCGCACGCAACTGACTGGCAACGAAGGCTGCGCCGACAACGAGCAGTACCGCGTTGACGATGAGCATTACCTTGGTATAGAGAGCAGTCAAAGCTCCGAGCCCAAAGAAGAAAGCACAAATTGCGACGAGACAACCAAAAGTCATGTGTACCTCCAATTTCATTTCTCAAGACATTTCGGCCTCAAGCATCAATCCTTACTGTCTAGGCAAGCAAAACTAAACGCAGAGTCGCCCGATTTAACTGGCTGGCACACTACGCGACTTGAGCGGTAGGACTTCGCGACAAGATTTGCCGGACTACCTAGAGTCCTGAGCCAGCGCTAATCATGCCGGTTGATTTCTGCCTGAGCCGATAACTACCTCGTAAAGCTCTATGTGAATGGATCGATGAAGTCACACTAACGGTCGTGCATAGTCCACATCAAACGAGGATCGCTGGGCCGATCGCCAGAGGCGGGCGCAATACAAACAATCTCTATTTGTCAAAGTCACAACAGAGCGTGATTAAGGAAAACAATCGCTACTTCTCTTAGAGCAAGGAAATCTTTGAGGCTCTACGGAATTTGCCCACTTATTTCGAATCAATCGGCTCGCGCCGATGCAAGAACATCGACGCAAGAGTCGTCAAAGATTGCTTGCTCGATCCGATTGCCATCAATCGAGGATCGTTTGTGAACTCTTGTATTACAGATAGTCGCCGTAATCGGTTAAATTTTCAACAGAGTCGCGCAACAAAACGCCGCTCCGGCTAGGCGGAAGGCTCTAGTCAAGAGACAACACCCGGGAAGCAACCTTGCTGCATAGAGCATGGGAGCGGCTTCGCATTTGGGTTTCCGCTGATTTTTTCGAGGGATTGCAGTTTATAGACATGCGTATCCGGTGGTATATCGAAGTGGCAACTATCATCTTATAATCGTGCGTTTGTTACCTATCCCCACTCACATGGGCCGGCACCGATGTGAGTCGATCCCGGAGTATGCATAACGATGTCAGCCGTTCTGTCATTAGGAGAGATTCTCGTCGACTGGGTTTGCACCACCCCTGGTGCCGAGTTGGACCGAGCACAAATATTCACCAAAGCACCGGGAGGAGCCCCTGCCAATCTGGCAGTAGGTCTAGCTCGCCAGGGCATATCTACCGGCTTTATCGGAAGAGTGTCCGATGACGCCTACGGCAACTGGCTGCTCAATGTTCTGGAGCAGGACGGAGTCGACACGGAAGGCGTAATTGTAGATCCGCATGCGCAAACGCGCATGGCATATGTCGTAACTACAATCACAGGCGATCGCAAACTTGCTGAGTTCACAAAGATCGCTTGCGCAGATGCCCGCCTGGAGCCGCTGGATCTCAAGCCTCACTTGTTTGCGGCATCATCAGTGCTGCATTTCGGTTCCATTTCGTTGATCGGCCATCCTTGCGCCGAGGCGACCAAACAAGCCGTTGAATTAGCTCACATTCATAAACTGCTGGTCTCCTACGATCCCAACGTTCGCTTGGGCCTGTGGCCTTCTCCGGAAGTTTGCCGAATGAAAATTCTGGACACGCTGAGCTGGGCCGACATGGTGAAAATCAATCTCGATGAACTTGAATTCTTGACCGAGTCGCGCAGTTTCGAAGCAGCCGATCAGCTAAGACAGGAATACGGAGTGCCGTTGTTGATCGTGACGCTCGATGCCGACGGAGCTTACTTCACTTGCCGCAACGGCAGCAAACATGTGCCAGGATTCAAGGTGCAGCTGGTCGAAGCCACCGGTGCCGGTGATGGATTTACAGCCGGAGTAATCGCCGGACTCTTGCCGCATATGGAAGGTCAGAGCGACCGGCGCGTGAAACTGCAAGGCATGACAGTCGATGAGATCGCTCCGATCATTCGTCGCGCAAATGCAGTCGGCGCCCTAACATGCACTCGGGCTGGTGCGATTCCTGCTTTGCCGACAACCGAAGAAATAGATCATTTCGTCGAACAAATGGCTGCGCAAGCATCCTCTTAGTTCCAATTGCACTGAGCACCTGTCAGTTGACGAGCACTCGCACCAGGCTGGCGCAAGCTACGCGAGTTCGCTCGCGCAATTGGAGCAGATTCAAGAGAATCAGCCAGTCGCTGATTTCTGATATTCGCAGTCTGGAAACACCATTCGAACGCTACAACATCAAGCCGTCCAGGCTTTCAAACGCCGGTTATCAAGCATACTTCAAGCGTTGCTCGAATCATGCTTGTTGAATTGGGATCTATCCAAACGTTAGGTTGATGTATTACTCGCTTCGCTCTCCAACCAGAAGCAATCAAGAAAGAACAACCATGTCAGCATCCGACGAAAAGCCCCCGACAAAGAGTCGGCAGCGGACGCGGGTCAAGCAGATTCATCCGGGCGACAATCTGGATGAACTCTTCGACGAGAATGGACAATCGAAGTACGACATTCTCATTGTCGACCACGACAAAGTAACCGACATCGACGCCATGCTTAGGTACTGCAAGTCGATCGTCGAGCGGTCGCTCCTGTGTGGACCGTTGCTTGAGCCGATGATCATTGCGTATTACTCACGCGGCATCGATAGGAGCAACTTGCCCAAGACCGTGGAGCGCTACAGCAAGTTCGGCATCTTTACCTGCGACGAGAAAAGCCCGGAAGCGCAAGCCGACCTTGAATCAGCCATCCGCAAGGAGTGGGCGGACCGAGACGCTGAACACGAAGCTCACATGCGCTCGCTGCATCCCGAAGTGGCAGCGCAGGAGGGGCAAGCGTGCGCTCCACCGCTTACATAAAGCAATGGAGCCGGATGCATGAGGCGTCTGGCTCTGTTGCATTTGCTTTGCAGCTCTTAGTACTGGCTCGTCTGCTCGATGTCCGAATGAGCAGAAAGATAGAACAAGAAAGTCCACGATGGACATCTTCAATTCAACTTCCTTCTTGCTGGCATGCGAGATGCTGCTTTTCGGAATCTTGGGGATCGGCATTGAAACTGCCTTCACGGCGATCACTGACTACAAGAACGACCCCAAACGGCATCTTTTCGGCTACAGCTCTCTCTGGTACATTCCGCTGTACGCCTTGACTCCGCTCTTCTTCCATTTCACCGGCACCTATCTTTTCGGATTGCCGCTGTTGATCAGAGGAGCGGTCTACACGCTGGTGATTTTCACAGCTGAGTACCTTGGGATGTTGGCGTTGCGCTGGCTGCTCGGCTCGTCACCGTCAGAGGAATCCTACGTTCAATCTCGCTGGAACGTTCATGGGCTAATTCGGTTGGATTTCGCGCCAGCCTGGTTTGCCCTTGGACTGGCTCTGGAACTCATTTTTCGCTTCCTCAACTAACTGGAGACATTGTCATGACATACGCGCTGCTCGGTCTCATGATCGTCACATTCATCTGCGCCTGCGTTTCTCTGTCTGCCTGGTTTACGGCATTTGCCTCCGGCAGCAAGCGTGGACTCGCCGTCTATCGCATCTTCGGCGGCATCACATACAGCCTGCTCGGCTTCTCCGGACTGTTCGTTCAGGGTTTGCTCGAAGGCCCTCAAGCCACGTATCTACCGATCCTTTCGATCGCGTTCATCGCGCTCGGGGTTTGGATGCTGCGTTCCGGACTGCGCGGTAAGTAAAAGCGCAAACCGAGCAACCGCTCGGATGTGACCCTCCCAGCCAATCCGCGGGAGGGTCACATCCAGCGGCCTTAGCCGAATCCACGCAAGTGCCTGAAAGTGCTGTCCAGTCTCACAAACAACCAAAGAGCAGCACGAGTCTTTTCAATTTTTCAAACAGGGTTTCTACCACATATACTAGTTGTTTTAACACTTAAGACCGATGTCTCTACACTTAAGCTGGACGTGGGGACGCTAAACCTGGAACTTACATCATTTAGAAGGGAGACCAGTACGCAGTTTGACGGAGTGGGCGGCTATTTCAAGCTCCCGGATTGTGCTGATATCCCGAAATCCTTGGTCGGTAATCTTCGTTCCAGAGTTTGCGAGCGCAACTATTCCGGGGTGATTCTTCAGAAGTCTCGCGCCCGGATCTCCAATTGCAGTATCGTTTAGTTGCAGCGAACTCAGCTTCTTCAACGTGATGATGTCAGCAAGAGCTTTGTCTGTGACTTTTGTGCCGGAAACGTCAAGACTCTTCAATTCATTGTTGCATTTGAGCATGCTGAATGAATGTGACTTTGTTTCTGATAGCGTAATTATTCTGACCAAATACCGTGTCATATCTGTGAAAGCGCTCTCTCCCTGATGTCCGCATTTGCTAAGTGCATAGGTGTTTTTCCGGTAGTCGTCATGCCGGTCGGACTTGCTCTGATACTTAGGCATTGAGGACAATGCACGATCAATCTATTTGCCACTACATACAGTGCCACCATAAATCGATCGGTCGTACTTCTTGTTCACACTAGCAAGAGATGGCGATCGGCTTTGTACGGTAAAAAATCGTCTAGGGACACGCGACGGCAGTTTAGTTGCACGCTGGACGGAATAATAAGTAGCCTCTAGCATGGCAAGAATTTATAATGTTTATGCTTAGAGGTATCCTGGTCGCTGCTGTGTCGTCAAGTGCCGACCCGTTTGAAAGACAATCCAGACTTCAATTTGCCCAGAAGGAAAGTGCAGGACATGAAACGCAACCTATTACTAGTAGCATCGGCAGTTGCAATGCTTTCGACATCGGTGAAAGCAGCTGACAACTCCCATGTTCCAACCAGCCGCAGAATTCCGCCGATTCCGGCTTCTGGTAGATTTCAAGTTCCACCACCGGCTGTTACACCGGCTCCAGCTAGACCGGCAGCTGCACAACCTGCTCCCGCCAACAACATCAAAGTCGCCTAGTCAAAACCATACGTCTCGAAAGGCGACACAGTTCAGAGCTTCGTCGATTACATCAACTTGAAGCCTGGCCAGGAAAAACTCCCGCTCACGCTCACTTTCACGAACTTGAACTTTCAATCAGCCAGTTGCACAATAGCCGGCTATCCGGTTTTGAACCGCCAGAAGCTGACCAATGGTCCGCTGGTTATCAACATGACCGGCAACCTCGGCGGCGGAAGCAGCCAGGTTCTTATTAATGCAATCGGACCCAAGGACAGCACTCTCAGTTGGGTGATCACTACACCGAAACCGACCGTCAAAGCAGTAAAACCAGCTGAAGTCGGACCAGGAGAGACCATCACCATCAGCGGCACTAATTTCTGCCCGACCGCTCAATATGACGTTGTCAGCTTCCCCAAGAAGAAGGCAGAAGTAACAGGCGCTACCGCCGAGGCGTTGCAAGTAACTGTTCCGGATGGTCTCGAAGGCGGTAAGCAAAAGATTGATGTAGTTGTCATTGGACAAAAGGCAGGCAGCGTCGAAGTTACAATCAAGGCCCAGCCAGAGCTAAGCAGCGTCAGCCTTTCGTCAGCACCGCCAGGACAAGAGATCACTTTGACAGGCAAGAACTTCTCCAAGACCCTATCCGAGAACAAAGTGACGATCGGGGGAGCGGACGCACCGGTGCTTTCGGGCGACACCACCTCATTGACGGTGACAATTCCAACTGCGCTCGACCTCGATTCAAATCCTGCATACGGCGTACCCATCTTCGTACAAGTAGGCAAACTGAAATCCAAAGAAGACGTCACGATCGACATATCACAAAGAGTCTATTAAGCTCGCCGATCTAGACAAAAGTTCGCTTTGCCCGCCCAAGCAGGCGTGGACTACGTATTAAGACGACTGTCCAGCTCTTGCATCCGAGCGAAACGGCTTATAATAACGAACTGGACAGGCTTATTTACTGGGGTTTTTGAAGATGATGCTCTCGGAATTGAAGCGCGAAGTGGAAGCAGCTGAGGAGCGCCTGGCGAAAGTCAGCGAGTATCTTTGACCCATCCCAGGTTGAAAAAGAGCTCAAGGATCTAGAAGAACAAACGCTCGTAGCGGACTTCTGGCAAGACCAGAAACGAGCCCAGCAAGTGACTCAGCGCATGAGCCGCTTAAAATCGACGCAGGAACAGTACCTGGGGTGGAAATCTACCGTCAGCGATCTCGCTGTTCTCTTGCAGGTAGGATTGGAAGAAGACGACGAATCGATCGCCGCTGAGATTGAGACCGGATTGAAAAAATTCAACTCCGATCTCGAGCGCTACGAGCTTACACGGCTCTTATCGGGAGACTATGACGATTCGTCGGCCTTGGTGACGATCAATGCCGGAGCCGGGGGCACTGATGCGCAAGACTGGGCGGAAATGCTCTTGCGTATGTATTTGCGATGGTGCCAGGGCCGTGGCTACAAGACGGAGATACTAGACCAATCGCCAGGTGAAGAAGCCGGTCTCAAGAGCGTCACTTTCCGAGCGGACGGGCCTTTTGCCTATGGCTATCTCGTCTGCGAAAAAGGTGTGCACCGGCTGGTGCGTAAATCACCATTCAAATCAAGCGCCGACTCACGCCAAACCAGCTTTGCGGCGCTTGAAGTCAGCCCGCTGATGGATGATATCGAATCGTTGGTTGAGATCCGTGACGACGACATTGAAGTAGACACAATGCGCTCGGGCGGTGCTGGCGGGCAAAACGTCAATAAAGTGGAAACAGCTGTGCGAATAGTGCACAAGCCGACAGGAATTATGATCAAGTGCCAACAGGAACGCAGCCAACTGCTGAACAAAGCGCTGGCGCTCGAACTGTTGCGTTCGAAACTGCTGGCAATCAAACAGGCCGAGCGCGATGAAGAGTTAGCCAGGTTGCGCGGAGAAAGCGTTTCCGCAACGTTCGGCAACGCCATTCGATCGTATGTTCTTGACGACCGAATGGTAAAAGACGTTCGCACTAAAGTGGAAACACCCCAAGTAGAAGCAGTGCTCAATGGGGATCTGGATCAGTTTATTGAATCGTATTTGCGCTACAAGGCAATCAATCTTGCCAAGAGTGGCACTGTACAACCACATCAAGCTGTAAACGGAAAGGGAGCCCGAAGCTGACCAGGCTTTCAAGCAGACACGTCGCAAACGAGCTTTACAACAAAACTTTCGCCACTTGACGGTGCGCAATGCCCAACAGCGCTTGTTTTCAACAACAAGCTGCTACAAGCGCGCTAAGTGTTAACTGCTACCTTAACAACTGCATATCCGGAAAGCCCTACTTAATTATTGCCTGATTTGACAGCAAGACTACCCCAATAACTCGCTGATTTAAGGACCTTCGGCGTTTAATTTTGGTCTGCATGACAACCGGGGATTTCCCTGGCAGTGGGGAAATCACGCAATAAACAAGTGTTGCAAAAGATCGCAGCAAATCATCCCGATTGATTTTTCTAACGGTCGACCGAAAACCAAGAGTGTGAGTAGATTTTGAGATTTGGAAGAAATTGTGAACTTTGGTACTGTTCATTCATCTCTCTTTAGGCCCTTGATCTGTTCAGGAAACCAGTACCCACGCATTAACCGCAAATTCGCAGAATCTCAGCAATCACCCCGCCACCGCCGACAGACAGGCTACGGGGTGATTGTCCTTTAGAGAGGGATTTCCTTTCCTCATCACAGGCGCAGCTCGCTGCGTCTACTCAATTCTCACTGCCGCCCCGAACAATCTGCGCAGATGCACCTGATGGTGCTGTTTGGCGCGGCCGGACGGGGGTCGTCTCATGAACTACTCCTGTCTTGTGACCTTCTAGAAGGAGGTAACGTGATGTCATCGAAAAACGAAAAGGCTCTCGCCGCCGCGGTCTCTCTCGAGCCGTTGACCGGCAAGCCAATCCCTTTCCTCCAGTTCTTGTCCGAGCTGAAGGAACATCCCGAACGCGCACTGACCGCCGCCGGACTGATTGTCCGTGCCGTCAAGAAGCGTGGTTTGGTCACCGACGCGGACATCGAAGAAATTCAGAAAGTGACGCCGGACCGCGCGCGCTACCTTCGCATGCTGAAAACCCAGGGCATCCCGCTCTACAAGGCTTTCATGCACGTGCGAGGCAGCCAGCGCACCGTCGCTCGCATCATGAAGTTCCTCGAGTCAGCAGCGTCCAACGGTTATCAACTCCGCCAGCTCCTGGTCATCATCGGTGGTCCGGGCTCCGGCAAGTCCTACCTGATGGACGCCTTCAAGTCCGTCCTCGAGGGGGAAGAAGTATACGTAGTCCAGGGTTGTCCGGTTCACGAGAACCCGCTCAACCTGCTCAAGCTCCTCAAGCCGGAGCAGATCAAGGAATTGTCGGCGGTGCTGGATTCGGGCGACGTGCTCGACGAAGCGCTCAAAGTCGCCGGCGAGCCTTGCGAGCACTGCTGGTCGAAGGCGATGGAATCCGCCGATTCCACAGCTCCCAGCCTGGCAAACGTGATGGTGCAGCCGATCAAGCTGTCCAGCCGCAAGGCCGGCATCGCTACCTGGATGCCCTCGTCCGACGGTCAGGGCTGTGACCTGCTCACCGCTCTGCGTCAGGGCAGCCGCGGCATGATCGACATGCCCGAGGCCTTCGCCGTGACCGAACCCGCTCCCGGTCAGGTGCTCGAGCTCGACCTCTTGCTCGACGCCACCGAGTACCGGCGCATCCCTTCCATGAAGGAGACCTGCTCCAAAGTGGCGGGCACCATGCCGCTCGACGCTCTGTTGATGCTGCAGTCCAATGAAGGCGCGTTCCGGCGCTTCATCAAGGCGCAGGCCGACCCCAAGCGCTTCATGCGCCGGGCCATCATCCTCGGCACGCCGTACAACACGGCCGTGTGCGAAGAGGTGCAGGCTTACCTGGACTTCATCAACGTGCTGAAGGCGCGTCCTCACATCGACCCGCTCGCCCTTCGTCTGGCCGCGACGCTCGCCGTCGCCAGCCGCATGAAGAAGGATAGCGACACCGGCGTTTCGCTTGACGTCCGCATTCGGATGTACAACGGCGAAAACCTCTTCGTCGCCAAGCGTGCCTCGTCGATCTCTCGCTCGAACGACTCCGACCGCTGGAGCAGTGGCCTCAGCAGCCTGGAATCGTCCAAACCGGCCGACGGCACCGAAAGCCGCAACGTCAACGTCACCGACCTCTGGGACGACGCCGGCGAAAAGGAAGCGATGGAGGGTCTCTCCGTCCCGCTCATGCTCTCGGCCGTCAGCCAGGTGTGCGAGCTGTCGATGAACGGCAAGGGTGCCAAGCAGTGCATCCCGGCCCTGTCGATGCTCGGTTACCTCCGGGCCCGGATCGAGATGGAGCTGCAGACGCCCGAGCTGCAGGACGCCGACCGCAAGGTGCTCGAGAACTGCCGGGAATTCCTCAAGGAGCTCAAGTACAAGAGCGACACCCCCTCCCTGGTGGAGAAGGAGTATCGCCGCTTGCTGCGCGAGCAGATTCTGCGAGCGTTCGCGCCCGACTACGAAGACCGAGCCGAGCTCGACTTCGAAGTCTACCGGACGCATGCCAAAGCCGCCGCTACCGGAGCCGACAAAGTCTTCGACAAGCGCTACGGCAAGACGGTCGAGATCGACACCGAGTTCCTCGAGTCGCTCGAGCGTCTGATGGGCAAGACCACGTCTTCGGAACGCAACGAGTTCCGCCAGGCGCTGGAAACGGAGCTCTCCGACACCATCCGGCAGCAGATCAAGGAATTCGGCAGCTCGGCCAATGTCAAAGTCTCCTGGCGCACGCTGCCGGCCCTCCGGATTGCGATCGCCAAGAAGCTCGATGAGGACATCGCCAAGGACGTCGAGCGCTGCTTGACGGACGAGATGAACCTCAACAGCGAAACCGATCGCAAGTTGCGCCAAGAATCCCTCGAGCGTTTCGAGAGTCTCGGCTACTGCCAGCACTGCTCCAAGAAAGCGCTGGCTTACATCAAGGACTTCAAACTCTGGTCGCTCCAGAGCTAACAAGTGAAAGGTGATAACCATGAACATCAACACTTCGGACAAGAAGCTCACGCTGCCGGAAGTCCCCTTCGAGGCTCTCCAGAAGAAGGCCGGCAAGCCCGCCAATCTCTGCTCCTTCCTGCACGCGGTGAAGGACCACCCGCGCTACCCCGAGTCCGCCAAGTCGCGGCTCTACTGGGAGATCATGGCCCTCGGCGTCAACGAGCTGCGCTCGGAGAAGATCCAGCGTATCTACGGCAAGCCGATCATCGCGTACAACGCGTTCCGCGAGTTCTACGGCATCGAGCTGCCGATCCACGAGTTCGTCACCAACCTGCAGGCCGCCGTCTACGGCGGTGAGCAGGACAACCAGGTGATCGTGCTGATCGGGCCCAAGGGCTCGAGCAAGAGCCAGTTCGTCAAGAAGCTGAAGAAGATCTTGAAGAACTCGGCGCCGGTCCCGATGGCCTGCGGCTGCCCGCAGCGGGAGAACCCGCTCAACCTGCTCTTCTTGATCCACGAGGTGGCCGAGGCCAAGGCGCTGGAGAGCGGCGAAAGCCAGAGCCAGTACCGCCTGGACATCCTCAAGCGCTTCCAGCTCGACACGCTGCTCGACTGGAGCAACGCCGACCTGGTCGACGTGCTCGAGAGCGCCGGCGTGGACGCCTCGATCGAGGGCCTGGCGCGGATCAAGGACACCGACGAGCTCGTCTCGGCGATCGTCTATGGTCTGGGTCTGCCCCGCTCGACCCGCGCCAACATCGGCCACCCCTGCATGTGCTGCCAGGAGCGCGCGCTCGGGCTGTACGGCAAGGAGCAGGTCGACCTGGTCGAGTTCCCGGTGAGCTCGTTCACCTACAAGGACGACCAGCAGGGCTCGGTCGGTATCTGCTCGGTGAAGGAAGTCCAGCCGCTCAACTACGACATCCGCGTGATGGTCGGTGAGGAGGACATCTCCGTCCTCGGTCAGGTGGACCGCCGCAGCTCCGAGTCGGTGCTGCTGAACGGCGCCTACAACCTCTCCAACCGCGGTATGCTGGAGTTCGTCGAAGACTTCAAGAACCCGATCGAAGCGCACCGCACCAAGCTGGAAGCGACGCAGGACAAGAGCGTTCCGGCCCCGGATCCGCTGCGCCGCAACCTGCACATCGACAACTTCATCATCGCTCACTCCAACGCGCCGGAGTTCTTGAAGTTCAAGAACAAGCCGGAGAACGAGCCGTACCTCGACCGGTTCGTGGAGATCTACTGGATCTACCCGCTGGAGTACAGCGAGGCCAAGCGCGTGATCGACAAGCTCTGGAACAAGACCGACTACGCGCGGGCCGGTGGCGTCCACCGCGAGCCGCTGGTGTCCGAGTACATGGCGATCTTCGAGGTGCTCACGCGCCTGGAAGAGGACCAGACGCTCAAGGACATGATGATGAAGCTCTACGCCTACAACGGCGACGAAGGCCGCCTGCGCGGTCAGGGCGTCAAGATCGACACCCAGGCGCTCAAGAAGAACGCCACGCCGTACGAAGGCATGGACGGCGTCTCGCCTCGCTTCAGCGCCAAGCTGCTGTCGGCGCTGGCCTCCGACTCGCTCATCAAGAGCTGCAAGTGCGTCACCAGCCGCGCGCTGCGTGACCGGCTCTACGAGCGGATCCGCCTGATCGCCGACGAGAAGACGCAGGAGAAGTACCGGACCTTCGTCGGGAAGTACCTCGACGACTGGCGCCGGAAGAAGCTCGCCCGCGCGGTGCTCGGCGCGCTGGTCGAGGCCTTCCCCGAAGAGTGCCAGAGCAACTTCGACAAGTACGTCGATCACGCCAAGCGCACGATCCGGCCGAACGCCAGCTCGGGCCTGTCCTCCTGGAGCTCCGGTCCGGACGAGGACTTCCTGCGTGCGGTTGAGTCGGACCCCGACCTCAACATCACGTCGGCGCAGGCGAAGAACTTCCGCTCGGAGGTGGTCTCGGCCATCAACGACTGGATGATCGAGCACAAGGACGTCAACCCGCCGTACACCTGCTACGAGCCGCTCCGCTTCGCGATCGAGCGGTACGTCTGCAACAAGGTGAAGGACACGGCGCGCATCATCAGCTCCAAGAACGCCCGCTCGACGGACGACAACCGGAAGCTGAAGACCGCCCGCGAACGCCTGCAGCACACCTACGGGTTCTGCGAGCACTGCGCGGACGAGGTGCTCAAGGAGGCCGAAGAGACCAAGGACTTCCTCAAGGAGGTGTAAGGTAGCCGGCGGCGTAAGTCGCCTCAGCTGTCTTCCACAATCAGAAGGATCCCACCGGCGCTGCGGCCTATCTACCGTAGGCTGCCGGTGGGGCACTCCTTCCATTCCAACTTGAGGTAATCCATAGGTCGTCTCGTCGGCACTGCAAGGCTGTTTTCGCGAGCAGCTCATGTCGGAGGGCGGCGGGCTTCGGTTGAGGCAGCTTCAAAAGAGCTGCCTGACCGGGGTCCGCTCCCTCCTTTGTTACCGGCGAGATGAATCTTCAGAGTGCCGTCACCATCTGCGGTGCCGGCCCATTCATTATGGAGGCTCTCCAATGGCAAAGAAGCGCAAGACGCCGGAGGATTTCGAGAGCACGTTCGTGCTCTACGACTCCGGCAGCTCACCGCATCCATTCAAAGGGTTGACTCGCAATGTCGTCTTGGACAGCGTGATCAATCCGCCCGACTACGGCGGCGGCGACCGCACCAAGGACGACCGCGACCGTCACAAGGACCGCATCAAAGACCAGATCAAGCCCCAGCTTCCCGGCATCATCGGGGGCTCTCCGATCTTCGGAGACAAGGGCAAGATCAAGGTTCCGGTTCAGGGCGGCTATGAACCCCGCTTCCGCTACGGCCGCGACAAGGCTGGCGGCGGCGGCAAGGGCAAGAAGGCGGGCGGCGATCCCGGTGATCTGATTTACATCGAGATCACGATGGAGGAGCTGGTTCAGATGCTGTTCGAGGAGATGGAACTCCCGGACATGCTGAAGAAGCAGTTCGCCACCACCAAAGTCACCACCTTCAAGTACCGCGGCTCTCAGGTCAACGGTCCCAAGCCGCGCCTGAAAAAGGCCGACACCGCTCGCGCCCGCATTCGCCGCGCGATCGGAATGAAAAACTCTCAGCCCGAAGCGTTCAACGACGAAGAGGGCAACATTCCCAGCACCAAGAAGGTGCCGTTCTCCAAGAAGGACTTCCGCTACCACCGCGTCGAAGAGCGCGAAGACGATGACTCCAAGTGCGTTGTCTTTTTCATGCTCGACCGCTCGGGATCGATGGGCGGCGACCCGCTGGCAATCGCCAAAGCGTACTTCCTGCTCAACCTGCTCTTCCTGCGTACCAAGTACAAGGAAGTGGTCGTGGTGATGATCGCCCACGATGCGCAGGCCTACGAGATCGAGGACGAACGCAAGTTCTATCAGATCGAAGTCGACGGCGGCACGATGTTCGGGCCGGCCTACAAATTGATCTTCGATCTGCGCATGAGCAGGTACTCGGAAGCCGAGTACAACGCCTATATGTTCCAGGCGACGGACGGCTACATGTTCGACGGCGACGACGTCGTCCGCAAGTGGTTCACCGCCCTGCTCACCAAGGCAGCCTTCAACTACCTCGGCTACCTTGAGATCGATCCGTCCGACCGCAGCAGCCGCTGGGGCAGCCCCAACTGGGCTTCCGGCGGTGAAGCGATCAAGAAGCTGCCGGACGAGATCAAGGAACACATTGGAATGGCCAAGGTCTCGGACCTCAAGGGCATCCCCGATGCCTTCAAGCAGATCCTGACCAAGGACAAGAAAAAGGGGGCCAAATAATGAGCGCTTTCGAACGCCTGAAGCGGAACTTGAAAGAGTTCGATGACCGGTTGACGGCGGCCGGCACTCGTTGCGGCCTCCGTCCCTTCCGGACCATCTACGAGCTCGTCTCCGACGAGCAGATGATCCGTCTCATTCCGTACACCATGATGCCCACTCATTATGGGCACTGGTCGTTCGGTAAGAAGTACGAGCAGCAGATCAAGGAGTCGAAAGGCTTCCACATCTTCGAGGCGGTGATCAACTCCAACCCGTCCCACTGCTACCTCGGCGTCACCAACGAGCTCCTCATGCAGGTGCTCGTGATGGCGCACGCCAAGTGGGGTCACGTCGACTTCTTCGCGCACAATTTCCGCTTCAAGGAAACGCGCCCGGAGTCGCTCGACGAACGGCTCGCTCAGAACAAGGAGTACATCCGGCGGCTGATCGAGCGGCCGGACTTCGGCATCGATCGGGTGGAGTACATCCTGGACGCCGTGCACGCGATCGACGACCACTGCGGCAGTGTGCCGATGCTCGAAGATCCGGCCAGCGAAAAGGAAGCGCGGGTGAAGCTCGAGACTCACCTGCTCGAGCTCCAGCTCAAAGTTCCCAAGCTGGTTTCCGAGTTCGAGAAGAAGGGCCTGCTGGCCGAAATCGCCGAACTCGAAGCCAAGCTGAAGAACATGCCGATTCACCCGACCGATGACCTGCTCGCCTTCCTGATGGACGAGAAGAACAACCCGCGGCTGTCCGATGAGGCCCGCGGTCTGATCGCCATCGGCCGAGACCAGGCGCGCTACCTCAAGCCGCAGGGTCTGACCAAGATCATGAACGAAGGCTGGGCCAGCTACTGGGAGGAGGCGCTTCTCAAAGCTCCCGAGCTCGACTTCCCGCTCGAGTGGAAGATGGGCTGTGCGCCGTTCTTCTCGATGCACCAGCGTACGATCACCGACATCTGGTTCAACCCCTACAACCTCGGTTTGCGAGT
>CAZSNX010000014.1:3756-21464 GCA_964607945.1 uncultured Candidatus Obscuribacterales bacterium | reverse complement strand
CTGAGCATAAGAAATAAGGTCCAGTTTTCAGTGCGGGATTTCCCACCAACGGGCGTGAAACAACATCGCCAATCTTGCTGAAACCAAGTAATATCTTGGCATCGAATCAGCTCAGGTGGTCAATGTGTTTAATCAAAGTTCGGCGTCAGAAGATATATTGATGAGTGGACAGCTTTCAATCCACGAGGAGCCAGGCATGTCAACAATTACTGACGACCTGACAACCGCGCAGTTGCTGCGAATTGCTGCGGACTATAATTCTCAGAAAGTTACTTTAACCGATGACGAGCGATCGCAACTGGTCGGATTACTCAAAAGACGCGCCGAAGACGAGCTGGATTACGGGCAAGAGATTGAATGTGAATCAGTTAGGGTAGTTCGAAGAGTAACCGGCGCTGTCGGTGTCTACTTCAAATCCTAGTTAAGATCGCAATTTCCTTTCTAGCCGGCGCGCATCGCACGGATTGGGACATGCACTGGTATCGTAAGTGGTGCAAAACAAATGCATACCGCCCCAGATTGTGCGGCATGGGGCGGTAGCATTGGCGGTGCGCAGAAATAAGGTGCTTTCTCGCCCGCCGAGTCAATACTGGACTGCTTCAAACTCTGTTCTTGATTTCGGCCGATCGAATTTCGCTTGTGTTCCTTATCGCTACAGCGGCTACGCGAAGTTCTTCAGGCACTGTAATCGGTCTGAGAGTCCAGCGCATCCTTTCTAGAATTGCATTGGCCAAGAGCTGATCTATTAACTCAGACGTACCGGAACTGAGAAGATTGAACTGACCACTGACCAACATTGATGCGCCTCCCTTTCTGTCTGACACCTCCTCGACGCGGGCAACTGCCAAATTAGAGGAGCGGAAAGATTAAATAGAGTGATTAGATGATGATATTGCAACTGTGTCGAGAGATTTTATCTCTGACCGCTTCCCTTGAGCTTGCCGTACACTTCTTTAGACTCAATCAGGTCGCCGCGGCTGCTGCGTTGCTGCGTAACTATTGGTGCATACTTGGCTACTGATGGGCTGCCGGCGGGTGTACCGGCGGCTTGTTGTTCGCCGGGCGCAGTGGGGCTCTTTAAACGTCCAAAGACATCGCCACGAGTTTGTCTTTGATTGCCTAGCCCGGCATCGCGCGAAGGTTGTTTGAGCTGCCCGCTGACATAAGACCTTTCGCTTCCTGCTTCGGTTACATGGACGGGCTTGGTGTAAATCGGACGCCCGGATACCTGCGTGTCCACTTGGATTGGCTTTGTATAAATAGGCCGACCGGAAACTTCAGTATCGATATGGGTTGGCTTGGTGTAGAGCGGACGCCCTGAAACCTCCGTATCGATGTGCTCCGGTTTGATGTAGGGTGTTCGATTGACTTGCGTATCGACATGAATCGGCTTGACGTAATGAGATCCGCCTGAAGCCTGGGTTGGGGCGTGCAGGTAAGGCTGCCCGGTCTTTTTAGGCACAATCTCCCCTCTCGGAATGCTGGTGCCCGGAATCACACGAACACCTTGTAAATTCTGGGTCATCGGCATCCAAGTAAAATGCGAAAGATTGGGATTCGCTTGAATAATGCCCTTTTCCCAGCCTGAAACTTGAACCGAGCCGGTGGTCACCCGCACAGTCCGCTGCTGCTGTTGAGCAAATGTCGCATTTACCGCCCCAACCGTGACAGTAGTCAGAGCGGCAAATACTCCTATCAAAAGCTTGGAGAGTCTATGCATTTGTTTGTCACTCGCTGCGTCACAATCTGTGCTGGTCTACCGGGAGTCCGATGGAAATTCTGAATTGACCGAAACTTCTGTCGAATTACCCTCCTGAGACAATATTACGCCGGATTGCGTTTGTGTGTCGCGAAATTGCTGTTTGTACAGGCGGTGATACAGTCCACCTTTAGATAGCAATTCCGCATGGGAGCCCCGCTCGACAATCCTTCCTTGATCCATTACGAAAACTATATTGGCGGCCAGAACTGTCGTCAAGCGATGTGCAATTACCAGGCTCGTCCGGCCTTTCATTAGAGGAATCAGCGCTTCTTGAATCAGCGCCTCGTTTTCTGTATCAAGCGAACTTGTGGCTTCATCGAGGATAAGTATTTTAGGATTCTTGAGCAAAACTCGCGCGATAGCCAACCTCTGCCTTTCGCCCCCGCTCAACTTGTAACCTCTTTCACCGACTGTAGTCTCATACCCTTCAGGCAATGCCGCGATCACATTGTGTATATTGGCTGTCCGGCAAGCGGTTTGAATCTCATCGTCGCTCGCGTTGGGTCGAGCATATCGGAGGTTATTGGCGATTGTGTCATGGAAAAGGTAGGTTTCCTGCGTGACGATACCGATGTGTTCCCGCAGTGCTGAGAGTTTCCAGTCACGCACATCATTGCCGTCAATTAAAATCCGCCCTTCATTGACATCATAGAATCGCGGAACCAAATTGCAGACTGTCGTCTTGCCGGCACCGGATGGACCGACAAAAGCAGCTGTGTTGCCCGGCTCGATTAAAAGGCTGACTTCAACGAGAGTCTGCCGATCTGCATTGTAGGCAAACGACACGCGCTCAAATTCCACTTTCCCCTGCAGCTGCTGCAATGCTTTGGCATTAGGCTTATCCTGTGCTTCGGTAGTCATATCTAAGTAATCAAATATTCGTTCGAACACGGCCAATGCACTTACAAACTGCACCTGCACGCCTGCCAGCATGGATGCGGGAGTATAGAGGCGGGTCAAAAGCGAGACGAAGGTGACTACCGTGCCAAGAGTTACCTTGTTTTGAATTACTAGCCAACCACCCAGAAGCCAGATCAATGCTGGTCCCACTACTACCATTGCGCTTACTATCATCATGAACCAACGACCGACCATCGCCAGTCTGACTTCCAGAGCCATCAGTCCGGTACCGACTTCATGAAATCGCTGGCGCTCGAAAGATTCTCTGACGAAAGACTTGATCAGCATGATGCCGGAGATTGAAAGGGTCTCCTGCGTAAGACTGCCTAGCTGATCTCGTTTTTCTCTCGTTAGTTTGCGAATTCTGTACATCTTTCGGCCGACCGGCCAGAGTGGCCAGAGCATGAGCGGAATTAGTACAATCGATAACAAAGCCAACCGCCAGTCAAGAATCAAGATGGTGGTGACTGTAGTAATGATTGTGAAAAAACTGCTGACAATCGACACGAGAGTGCCGGTTATGACATTATCGATGCTGTCAACATCGCCGGTTACGCGATTGAGGATGGCACCGGTTTTGGTCGTCGTGAAAAACTCAATAGGCATTCTGTGCAAGTGAGAAACAAGGCTAGTGCGCATGTCGCGCATGATGCCTTCTCCGACAATTGAGTTCAGATAACCCTGATAGACGCTGATTAGTCCTGAAATTAGCGCGGTGGCAATCATGCTTCCGCAGTAGATACTTACGAGCGTAAAATTGTGATTCGGAATGGCCTTGTCGATAATGAAAAGAGCTAATATCGGTGGAACGAGCCCAAGCAATGAAACGAGTAAGATGCAGGCAATCACTTGCACTTCTTGTTTCCAATACGGTAGAAACAGCTCTCCGATTCTTCGCCATTCAATTGGCTTATTGACCTTCGGCTTATCGGGATTGAATACCGACGACCACATCATATGGAATGGGGGCGCGCCACCATACATACGCTTTACGCTCCTTGCGATCTGGATGGTTTCACAGTTGTTGAATTTAACTGTTGAGCTAGTTCTATCGGCTGTCGATTTAGGTTCATGGTGACGCCATTCCACCGAACAAGGGACGGATAGTGCTGGTTGACTGATATTGAGTCACATTCGGCAGCCACAAATAGCCGTGTCTTGAGCCGAGTCCTACACCTGCCGACTGGCCAAAAGGATAGTTGAAAGATGACCCTGTATAGCGAACCGCTCCGTATGGCGTATAAACCGGTGAAACTGCTCGGGGAGCTACGTACTGCCAGCCTTGGACTTGCTGTCGGCTCCAGTAAGGGTTAAGGCCATTGCCCCAGCGAGGATAGTAAGATCGAGCAATCGGACGATAGCCGTAGGGACCAGGTGAAGATTGAACGACCGGTGGACCCCAACCCACACCGGCATTCGGACCATAGTAGTAAGGATAGGGAGACTCTCTGGTAACGGTGGTCTCGCTGAAAAACGGCTGAACGTCACCGGGTGGCGCCCCATTTTGCAGCAACGGCACGATCTTCCCGGTCGGATCGACCTTAACTCCCACATTGCTCAGGTCGAGCAGCAAATCTTGCCCCCCGCGAGGCTTTCTTAGTCCATAAGGATGATCAGAGTTTCGATTGGTACGAGGTTTCGGCTTCGACTCGACTACCTCCTCCATAAACATGCCGCCGCTATCATTTCTAATTACCTGACCTTCGTCAGGTGGTTGCACTAGTGGTTGGGCATGAACTGGTAAGGCAAGGAATGCCAAAATGGTCATACTGGCAGACATTACTTGAATTCGCTTCATTGTCTCTGTGACGGTCATGCATCCCACAATTACATTCTCGCAGGTATTCTTGTTGCGGGCTGTAATCGCTGCCGTCGATTCGTTGGTGCCGAGATGATAGTGCGGCATGTCCAGGCGCTGATAGTTGCGCTTGATTTGCGATTGTTGCTGGGTGGCACAATTTACTTGGGCCATGCGGCTTTTAGTCATATGAGACAAGCGCGATGACTAGCGAACGAATTGAAGAAGCAGCCGCCAGTCCGCAGGACCCGCTTGTCGGCACAACATTTTCTGAAAAGTATCAAATTATCAGCCGGATCGGCGAAGGTGGAATGAGTGTCGTGTACAAGGCACGTCATCTTTTCATCAAAAAGCTTGTGGCGATAAAGATGCTGCAGGCACATTTGATGGGTAAGACCAACGCAATCATGAGGTTTCAAAAGGAAGCAGAGGCCGTCGCTACCCTCGACCACCCGAACTTGATCCATGTCTGGGACTTCGGAGTGTCAGAATCCGGACAGCCGTATCTGGTTATGGACTATTTAGAAGGCTCCTCAATGTCGGATCTCTTGCAAAAACATGGAAGCCTGCCAATCAGTCGAGCTCTGCATATCTTCCAGCAAACATCGGACGCGCTCTTTCAAGCCCATAGCAAGGGAATAGTTCATCGCGATTTAAAGCCGAGCAATATCATGATCACCAAGCACGACGACGATAACGACTTCGTTAGAGTCGTTGATTTCGGAATTGCAAAAATGATCCCGCAGGAAGGCGAAGAGCATCATCAGCTGACTCAAACCGGCGAAATCTTCGGCAGCCCGCTTTACATGAGTCCGGAGCAATGCACCGGATCTCATTTGGATGCTCGTTCTGACATTTATTCGCTTGGTTGTGTGATTTACGAATCGCTCACCGGACAACCTCCGTTCAAGGGAAACAATCCGATGGGAACGATTCATCTTCAACTAACCCAAGTCGTACAACCACTTACGATACCAGGTTGTGATGCACGGGTTCGATCGCACCTGGATGCAGTTGTGTTCAAGGCGATGGAGAAAGACCCAAGCAAGCGCTACCAGTCGATGATAGAACTCAATCAAGATCTACAAAAGATCGGTCTTGATGCCGCAACCGGTCGCTTGATTGCCCCACAATCAACCGGTCTTGCGCGTTCTTTTAGACGCTTCGAGTCCTGGCTGAAGAATAACGCTGTCGTTGCGTCCGTGGCAACCGTGCTGCTTCTTGCAATTGCGGGTGCAATTGTGAGCGCAGTCCTGTATCTCTATCCGCTGTTGCAACCGATCAAAGTTCCTCCCGGTGAATTGACATGGATACAGCCTGATATTTATGCAAGAAAGGATGTAGCCGACTACAACAGCAAAGAGAGAATATGGTTCGAATTGATTCGAAGAGTAAAAGGCACCCACGGATACTACTCGCCAATAATGATCGATCATCTCAAGGGATTGATCGGCTTGTATGTATCGAGCGGCAAGTGGAATCAAGCCGCAGAACGACTCGAGCACCTGCGGCGCATTGTAATGAAAGAAGACGGACCGAACAGCTTCTCCACCGGTGATACCACCAGGGCGCTCGTTCAATGTTATATCAGGGCGGGCGACTATAGCAGGCTCAGTTCACTGGAGCAGAAATGCCGCCAAGTAATCGCCGTTTACTCGCGAATTCACGGTGAGGATAGTCATCAGTTGGCAATCCCTTTGAGCTATTTAGCTGATGTGCTGGAGCGAAAGGGCGACACCGCCGAAGCAAAGAAAACCTACAAGCAGGCGGTCAAGCTCTTTCGAGACGACGACTTCAAATACGCTCCGGAAAGACCGATGGCATACTGCCGATTGGCAGATATCTATCGCAAGGACGGACAATTTCAAGAATCTGCCGAGTTGTACGAGAAGTCCATTCCACTTTGGAAAGAATTCGATGGAGCCCAGCAAAACTCTGCTCTTGCGCTGTTTCATCTAGCTCAGGATGCAAGTCAACTCGGTCGTTTCGATCTCGCTGAAACTAGTTACCGCAAGGCAATTGAGAACATGCAGCAAATCTGGGGAAAGGAAAACCCCAAGTCGTTGGAAGTGTTACTCGACTACGAGATGTTCCTCGAGCAACGAGGACGCTGGATTGAAGCACTGCAAGTCAAGGCGAGTGCGCGCGAATTATTGAAGCTCGGCACATGAGTGAGACGGTCGATTGACCAGCTTTCTAAGGCCTCATTCTGGCGCCACCGGCTTTGCTGCCGGCGGCAGGCAGCGGAGAGCTCATGTTCATCAGATCAGCAAAGTCGGCGCTGCCTTCACTTACCAGAATGTCTGCTTCGCTTTCTACAGGCTTGAATCCCTTGCCTAGCTCGAAGTCGGATTTCAGGAAAGTGGCCGCCTTACATTCAAGTGTGTCGATCATTACGATGTGCCTCCCGTCTCGATAGTCGCGCACCAGTCGAAGTGGAACGCCAAAGGTCGAGGGTATTTCGAAGATCGAAGAACACTCATCAATAAACTGCTGAGACATCGGCAAAGCCTTGGTTGCCCAGAGCACCTCTTTGTAGTAAACACGTCCGCCCTTCGAGACGAGTTCGATCAGATATTGCTGGACAGGCTGACCACAGACATTTCCCTTCGGTCCGGGTGTGACACGCATCTTCTTTGAGTCGACCAGCGCGCCGAATTTGTCCATAAACTCTTTGTGAGTCAATTCCATGTAAGTCTTGCGCTGCTGATTGAAAATGGTGACTTTGGCGTTTGCTCGCGCAATTAGTCCTAGATCCTTTGAGATGATTTTGCCGACGCCAGGAACCAGAAACACCGTCTGTGATCCTCGATAGTCCGTATTTTGCTTGAGAACCCACCCCTTGATCGCTGCCGCTTCCGAAGGGAGCCCAGCAATTAAGGAGAGAGAAAGCAAAAAATTGGCAGCGAGAAATTTCATGGTTTTGTACTCTCCAATTTTTCCGACAAGGACCAAAGCCCAATTACTCCAAGAATTGCCGAAAGCACCAAGGTTGCCACAAAAGCTTGATTTCGCCGAAGGCGTTCTTTCCAAACGAGCTCAGGCGGTGCACTCAGCGGGTCAAAGGCCAACGTGCCGTGCTCCATTTCGTCGCCATCTGAAACTCCGTCATCGTCGAGATCATAACGCTTCATCTCAGATGCAAGAGCGCCCGGGTCCGATACGCATGAGACGACCTTCTCATAAGTGAGAGTCTTTAGAAGATGTTGCCCGAAGGAATTGAGAATCGCGCTATCAGCTGTGTGTAGTGTGGCGTTTTCATGTTCGTCGAGACTGCCGAGCTGTCCAAATCCGTTGCCGCTCGGCCCTGCGGCATTAACATGACAATAAGCGCAATCGGTTTGAAATCCGGCTTTCTGGCTTATCCACTTTTCAAAAGGAGGAAATGAACGTGCGGCTTCAGGAACGCAGCCTATTGTCAATCCAGCCAGACAACTTGCCAGACCAAAGAACATTGTGAATTTCGACAGCGACTGGACGAAACGCCGGGAGCTCATTTCAAACACCCCCTCTCAGAGCCGCTACAAATGTCTGACCAAAGACAGTCAACGAAACAATTACTGCTGCGATTGCGACTGCTGCCCAGGTCGGAAACTTGCTTTCTTCAAAACGTGCGTTCCATAATTTTGGTATCGCATTCAAGAGCCATGGTGCAAAAAGCAATGCTGTAAAGAAGACCAAGCTGCCTAAGATCACAATCGTTCTCGGCAGCACCTCGAACGGATAGAACACAAACCAGAAGTACCACTCCGGTTTGATGCCTACCGGCGCGGACTCGAGCGGGCTATAAGGCTCTAGTAAAGTATATGGCACGAACAGATCATATGGAACAACTACTGCAAGGATAGCAATCGCCGCCACACCGACAAGCCAGAGTGCACACTCCTTCAAGAAGAAAGTCGAAACATATTTCTGAGAACGACCGGTCCAGCACCCATTTTCATCGGACTGATTCTTCAGGACGGAAAGTGGCACGCTTATACCGTGCATTTGAATCAACAGCAAATGCACCATAATCAAGCAAAGCAGTAATAGTGGCAGAATGACGATATGCAAGGCGAAAAACCTGGTTAATGTCTCCTGACCGACCGTAGACCCTCCCAGCAGGATCGTAGAAATCCACTCACCAATCTTTGCGGCCGTACCGGGAAGAATGGCAGTACTGGTGCTTATGATTTGCGTTCCCACCATGGTGGCATTGACGGACAATTTGTTCCAGGGCAGCAGATATCCACTGAAACCCAGTCCCAGCACGACGATTAATGACAGCATGCCACTGACCCAAGTCAACTCACGCGGTTTTCGATAAGCTCGACTGAGTAGCACCGTAAATGCATGCAAGACCATGCAAAGTATCATCGCGTTGGAAGACCAGACATGCATGTTGCGAACAAGCAATCCACCCGGTACTAGGCGGGTAATGTACTGAATGCTGCTGTAAGCTTCCAGGATAGTGGGCTTGTAATAAAGGAGTAATAGGATACCGGTTGTCACCTGGATGGCAAATGCCAGCAATGTGATACCACCTAAGTAATAGATCCATGAGAAACGATGAACGGGTACAGTCTTTTGCCTCATCCGTTCGAAGTCTAGCTTCCCAAGCGGAAGTCGTTGCCGAAACCATTCTGGAAGGTTTGTAGTCAAAGCTGATTCTCCATCCTCTAACTACAACGGCAACATTGGTGTCTGACCTGGCCCGACCTTGATTGGGGTCTGCTGTTTGACTAGATAGACAATGTCTCCTTCGATCACAATCGGTTCTTGAGCGAGAGGCAGAGTTGCAGGTCCGCTCAGCGGTGTGCCTTTTTCCAAATCGAAGTAGCTCTGGTGGCAAGCACAGTAGATCTTGCCGTCGACTAAGCTGCTTTGTACGGTGCAACCAAGATGAGTACAGACCGCAGATCGTGCAACGCAAGTACGTTGTCCTGTTTTAAAGAGAATTGCCGGTTGCAGTGCAAAGTCAGTAAACGAGATGCCTGCGCCTTCTTCAATATCAGACAATTTCGCCAGCGGAATTCTTGCATTATTGACTCGCTCTGCTTTTAGTTTCAGTAACTCCAATTGAGTCTCGAACAATTTTTTCTGTTCCGCCAATTGTCGTCCTTTTATTGCAGGAGACAGATTAGGCACGCATATGTACTTTAGGATTGCCACAGTAATACTGCCGAAAACACCGATGACACCTCCGAATGCAGCGACAGTTAACAGCAATACGGAGCGCCGAGAATGTTTTTCGTTTGTATCATTTGAAGCATTTGAACTCATCTCGAAAAGTACTCCGCATGAATTTCGCTCAATCTTTGCTCGTAATAGAGCGCCCTCTTGATAAGTACGTTATCATGAGAAATCTATTCCGTTCTCATATTATTGCAAGGACGATTGAGACTGGTTACGCCTTTCTTGGCGGGTAACCAGACTTTGTCTATCTTGTGCCGATCAATTTTTGAATGTATCATCTGGCCGCCAGCCGGCAGGGGGTTTGTGATGGCTTGCCAAGTGCGCAAATTCGGATTTTTCGCTTTGATACTATCGGTGGTGCTGTTCACAGCGCCGGCCTTCGCGCTCGCCAGCGACACTGACAAGGTGGTTGAGATTCCTAACTTTCAAGTTGTTTCAAATGAACTCTGGCGTGGTTCGGCTCCTTCAGAGGCAGATTTGGCCCTGTTGGCCAAGCGCGGGCTGAAAACTGTAGTCAACTTGAGAAAGCCTGGCGCCAGCACCACGAAAGAAGAAGCAGTCGCTAAGAAACTAGGATTGAAATACGTTCACATTCCGATGGGATTCGGTACTCCAAGCCCGAAATCAATCAATCAATTTCTCGCCGTCGTTACCAACCCCGTAAATCAGCCTGTCTATGTCCATTGCCGCCAGGGTGCGGATCGCACGGGAGCTGTTGTGGGTATCTATCGGATGCTCGTACAGGGTTGGTCATTTGATAAAACATATAGCGAAATGCGCACGCACCATTTCAAACCGTGGCTGCTAACAATGAAGCATACAGTAGCCGGGTGGGAGCCGATCTCGCCTATCCAGGCAAAAGTGGCTGAGCGGTAATCTCTTACTCCGGATCGATCGTTTGATCGATGGTGTTTCTAGAAATTTGCGCTTTGCTTTTGACTTCCGCCCATAACGAATTCTCGTCATAAGCGTCAGTTTCCGCACCAATTGTCGCTTCGTCGCGGGAAGTAACCTGGCGCGTTTTCTCTGCCGCCTTCATGCCGGGATCCAGCTCGTATAGTTTGTAGAGCGGATCCAACGACACTTTGAGAATCTGCAAAATGTTATTGACTTCAGAGCCGATTAAATTGAGCGCGGAGCGCGCCTGTGGAGTTGTGGCGTGCTGGTCTATATCATCGGCCAGACGAATAACCTTGTCAGTCTCCTGAACCAATCTGGTCAGGAGCTGAAGCACTGAGATATCTTTGGTACGACCGCCGCTGTCGGGAACCATCCATCCATCCTCTGGTCCTGAAACAATTGTACCCGTCCCGGCTAAACCAGAATCGCTGCAATCACATAAACCGTAAGCGCTCGCGCCGGAGTAGTCTTTCAGCTTAACAATTGACCAGTGCAGCTCAATCTGGGATCATGACGGGACAGAAGAGCGCCAGGTGGAGAGGCTAGCGATGTCTCTGCTTGAAATCAACAATTTATCCGTCGCTTTCGATACCGAGGCCGGGAAAGCGCAAGCCGTCGACCAATTGACTATAAGTCTCGAGCGTGGCTCGGTGCTTGGGCTGGTCGGAGAGTCAGGTTGCGGGAAGTCAATTACCTCGTTAGCCATCCTGCGGCTGGTACCGCCACCGGGATCAATTACCGGCGGGCAAATCAGCTTTGACGGGCAAGACCTGCTTGGATTGCCTGAGTCAAAGATGCGAACTATCCGAGGCAACAATATCGCGCTCATTCCACAGGACCCAATGACCTCGCTCAATCCGGTTTACACCGTCGGCGAGCAGATAATGGAAGCGATTGAACTTCATCAAAAGGTATCTCGTAAGGAAGCAAGAACTCGCGCGATCGAAGTGCTGGACAGGGTTAGAATTCCCCAGGCAGCCAGCCGCATCGACGAGTATCCTCACCAGTTTTCCGGGGGGATGCGGCAAAGGGTAATGATTGCAATGGCTCTGGCATGCAAGCCGAAGCTCTTGATTGCTGATGAACCGACTACGGCTCTGGATGTAACTGTTCAGGCGCAGATTCTGGATCTCCTTCGCTCAATTCAAAAGGACGAAGGAATGGCGATTCTGCTAATTACCCATGACCTGGGAGTAGTAGCGGAAATGTGCCACAACGTAGCAGTAATGTACGCCGGCTCGATCGTCGAGTACGCGCAAGTAAAGGAGCTGTTCCAGCGTCCGAAACATCCTTACACGGTAGGGCTGTTAAATTCCATCCCAAGGTTGGGTATTGAAAGGTTGAAACCGATTGAAGGACAACCACCTAGTTTGATAGACCTGCCCCCCGGTTGTCGATTTGCAGACCGTTGCCCGCTGGTTGAGCCGAAATGCCGAACGGCTGTCCCGGCACTGGAAGAAAAGGCTGCCGGACACCTGGCCCGTTGCGTAGTCGTTGCTAGCGAATTGTTGGCCGGCCGCTCAGGCGCCAAGTAAAGATCATCATTCGTATACTTCATGAGAGATTGGTGACCATGAGAGTGATAAGTAGGATACCCACTACTGCTCAACTCAGATTGCTGGAGTCATCGTGGATCGAGTCCTGCCACTTGCAGTGGGGTTTGGTCTTGATGGAGCTTGCGGGCCGTCGCGCTGCCGAGAAGGTCGCCGACACTTGGACAGAAGGCGACGGGCCGGTCGTAATTCTTTGTGGTCGTGGCAATAATGGCGGCGATGGTTTGGTAATTGCTCGCTATTTGAAGCTCTGGCGTGTTCCGACTGCAGTGTTCATGCTGGAAGGCAGATCGGATGACAAAGCGGCGGCTCGCAGTGAGAGCGCAATCAATCGAGCTGTTCTCTGTAAGCTCGGCGTACCTATTACTAATGTAAATCCAGATGATCTGTCTGCGGTCTCAGCTGAAATCGCCAAGTCCTCAATGGTAGTGGACGCCTTGCTCGGTACCGGACTAGACAGGCCGGTGCAGGGAGTGGTCGGTCAATTGATCGAGCTGATCAATGTAAGCAGTAAACCAGTGCTGGCTGTCGATCTGCCCTCGGGGGTCAATTCCGATACCGGTCAGGTAATGGGAGTAGCAGTAAAGGCAAACCGCACAGTTACCTTTGGATGCTTGAAAGCCGGACTCTTGAATTATCCAGGCGCAGCGCTTTGTGGAAACATCACCTTAGTCGATATCGGTTTGCCGGCATACGATCAGTTTCAGCCCGATGACAAAGATAGTCCGCAATGGTTTCTAACAACTGAAAAGTGGGTGAGAAGTCGATTGCCGCTCAGGCGTCCAGACGGCAACAAAGGCAGCTTCGGTCATCTCCTGACCATAGCCGGTAGTGGCGGCATGGGCGGCGCGGCGATGCTGTCCAGCAAGAGCGCATTGAGGACGGGAGTAGGTCTTTCAATATTGGCTACTGCGAAATCTTTGGTTGGGCGGTTACCGCCGCAAGAGGTTATCTATGCCGCTCTGAGCGAGACTGAAGAGGGCACCATTGGCAGGGCTGCTGTCACAGAGCTGGAATCAAAACTCCGGGATTGCAGCGCAGTCGTTCTGGGCCCCGGTTTGTCCATGCAGAAAGAAACTGTGGAGTTCGTTCAAGCTGTCGTCAAGACTATTACGAAGCCGTGTGTGATCGATGCTGATGGTTTGAATGTAATGGCATTGCATCCGGAAGATTTCGGCAATATTGGTGGCAACTTCGTGCTCACGCCGCATCCAAAGGAGCTGTCGCGATTGATCGGGCTGACTGTCGCCGAAATTCAGTCGGATCGCCTTGCCGCTGCGCAGAAATCGGCTCAACATTTCGGCTGTACCGTAGTTCTCAAAGGAGCGCATTCGATCATTGCCGGTCCGAATGAAACAGCCTATATCAATCCAACCGGGAATTCGGCAATGGCTACCGCCGGCTCCGGTGATGTTCTCGCCGGAATTATCGGAGCAATGATGGCGCAAGGGCTCGAACCATTTGATGCAGCCGTGACTGGAACATACATTCATGGGGCCGCAGGCGATCTGGCCCGAGACGAAATTGGGCAGTCAGGTCTTTTGGCTGGAGACATTTTGTCTTTTATCCCCTCTGTGATGACGCAACTTCAAAACAAGCAGTTTCCCGGCAGCCGGCTTGAGCAACAGATTTTCACCGACAATTAGCGCACGAGATTGCTACAGCGGAGCAACTGGCATTGCGTCCACCTGAGCGGATGCTGCTGTGACAGTTTGGCAACAGTTGAGCGTCCGAACCAGTTTCATCAAGCATTGCTAGTCTTTTAGCTAGGGGGATGTGCCTATGTACGGATTTGAAAATTTAACAGGCAATACTGAAGGGACTTTGCCTTTCGGCAGAAAAGGCAGTGAGAGGGGGGTAGCTGCAAGCTTCACTTCGCTAGTGAGAAAGCTTGCTATCGCTGCCGCTGTCGAGTTGGCAATCATATATGTCGGTTTCGCTCCGCTGGTAGCGATGCCGCTGTACAACTTTCTCCTGTTTCATCCCGACAAGATGGCTTATGACGTCCAGCCTCTACTGGAGAAAGTTAGAGTTCAATTCGGTGCCACCGCTGAGGACATTACCTTTCTAACCCCAAACGGAGTGCAGCTGCATGGTTACTACTTTCAGCTGCCAAGCAGCAAGAAGACGGTGCTAATTAGTCATGGCAACGGTGGCAATGCTGACTTGCAGATCGCAACAGCAATGGACATGCTCAAGTGTGGAGCCTCGGTAATGATTTACGACTACGAAGGCTACGGCAAGAGTGCAGGCAGTCCGTCGATTCCCGCAATCTGTCAAGACGGCATCGCGGCTTACGACTATCTTGCCAAAAGCAGAGGAGTCCGTTGCGAAAACATCGTCTTGTACGGCAACTCATTAGGCAGCACGGTTGCCTGCCAAACGCTTAAACAACGAGGGGCAGCAGCAATTGTGTTGGAGTCTGGAATCGATTCGCTGCAAGCGCTTGCTTCTGAGAAACTATTGCCGTTGAGAGCCTATCCGGACGTTCTTTTCCCCCGGCCGGCGCTCGACAATGGCAAGATACTTGCAGAAACTCATCCCCCGCTATTGATAATGCATGGAACCAAGGATCGATTGATTCCAGTCGCGCATGCTGCCAGCTTGTTCGAGCGTTCATCATCGCCAAAGCAACTCGTGGTAATTCACCGAGCCGGGCATTCCGACCTCGCTGCCTGTGACCCCAGTCATTATTTGGGAGCGCTTAAAAAGTTTCTCGACAGCCTGTCCTAAAATTCCCTCAGTTTGCTAACGAGAATTCCGTCGCTGACTGGATTTAGCTTGCACGTAATATTTCTTAACACAGTGCGGACGGCAGCTTGCCAGCGGGATTATTGTTGCTCAGGAGACCAATTTCCGGAGCGTTATGGCGAAAATTCTGGCGGTTGACGACGACGAGGAGCTTCTAAGCATCGTTCAGGACTGGCTGATGTCCGAAGATCATGAAGTTCAAATCGCTGTCGGCGGGATAGCGGCGTGGCAGTGCCTGCAGACTGAAGAATTTGACATTGTGATCATGGACTGGGACATGCCGGACATCAACGGCATAGATGTGCTCAAGCGTTTTCGTAATGCCGGCGGCACCACCCCGGTGATCATGCTGACCGGTCGCACATCGATCGACGACAAGGAAAGAGGGCTCGACACCGGCGCCGATGATTATGTAACTAAGCCCTTCCACATGAAAGAGCTCTCTGCGCGCATTCGAGTGGCGGTCCGGAAGAGTCAATCGCAACCGCAAGCGCCAATGCTCAAGCCACTTGGCTCCAACAACGAGTCCGTGCTCACGCGGGGAGATCTGATGGGGACAACACTGGCAACCCGCTACGAGTTTCTCGACATTGTGGGAGAAGGCGGAGTCGGTCTGGTCTTTAGAGCAAAGCATCCGCACCTCGACAAGATTGTTGCGATCAAAATGTTGCAAGCCAGCGCGCACAAAGAAAACACGATTATTCGCTTCGAGCGAGAGGCAAAGGCGATTAGCCGCCTGGAACACCCTAATATTGCCATGGTCTACGATTTTGGAATCACCGAAAGGCAGCGACCCTTCATGGTAATGGAGTTCATCGAAGGCAGAAGCCTCGAAGAGCTAATCCAGAAAGAGGGCATTATGCCGCTCGAGCGCTCAATAGACATCTTGATCCAGGTCTGCGATGGAATGGCCCACGCACATGATTCCGGAGTAATTCACCGAGACGTAAAGCCGAGCAACGTCATGCTCAAACAAGTTACAGGCAGACCGCCGGTTCCGAAAATACTTGATTTCGGCTGCGCGAAGTTGAGAGAGCCGGAGACCTCCGGACCTGAGCAACGTTCTTTGACCCAGGTGGGACATTCCTTCGGAAGCCCGCCTTACATGAGCCCGGAACAGGTGCGCGGCAAAGCTCTCGACGAGCGCTCCGACATTTATTCACTTGGCTGTATGGCTTACGAAATGCTGACCGGACGCTTACCGTACGACGATGATAACGTGGTCGAAATCATGTTCATGCATCTGGAACAAGATGCGCTGCCATTGCGCAGCAAGCGGCCTGACCTGAGTATTCCTGAAGAACTGGAGAAAATAGTTGGTCGGGCGATGGAAAAGGATCCGGAAAGGAGATTTCAAACCATGCTCGAATTGCAAAAGGCGCTCGAGCTCCTCAAGGCTAAAATGCAGATAGCCGCGAGCGGATCAGGCTAAGGCGGCTGGATTGTTAGAGTCATTCCATTGCGGGGAACAATAGACTCTGGCGCCGATGCGAGAGGTGGGGTCTATGCCAGGCAATGATGACAAGAAGTATTATCGCAATCCCGAGTATACAAATGAAGGATTGCAGAAGGAGATAGTCGAGCGAAAACGTCCAACCGGACCGACCGCGCGCCGTCCAACCGGAGAGTACGATCTCGACCCCATCAAGGGCGAAGGCGCAGCAAATCTCGACCTCGAGAAGCGAATGGACGAAATTCGCAAGTCGACGGAAGAGGAATCGCCAGACAAGAAACGAACTTTGCACGATCCCAAGAAGTTCGAAGAACTGATGAAGGAGCGCATCGCGCAGACTCAGCCACCAGAAGTGCAGCGCATTACAGACACTGAGATTGAAGCGCTACGCTTGAGCGGATTGAGATCTAATTCGGACGATGTTCGCGCCAAACAAAAGGTCAATGCATTCTTTCAAAATGTCTCCAGCACTATCGGGAGCATGTTTTCCTCTCAGAAGAAAAACACTATGTGTGAGAATTACGGGCATATTGCTCCGGCGTCTTGGAAAGGAGACTTTCCGAAGTGCACCGAATGCGGCAAATTGATTACCGCTCAAAGCGAGCTTCGTAAATCGAGTGCAAATCAAAAGACAGTCGACATCAAGCCTCACGATAACCGGCTGGAGCTATAAACCTCGGTTAAGGGGGAGAGTAGCGAAGCTGATCGCTGGTGCACAGTCCACTAAGACTTCGTTCTCGGTGACTAGTGTAGTAGATGCCCTTCCAGGAACTCCAGCGTTCCCTTGGCGGCATCCAGACTGACCGTTACTCCAAGCGGTAATGTCGCGCTGCGATTCGATTGTCCAAATGGCAGCCCGAAGCAGCACGGCTTGGACAATTGCTTGAGGCGCTCCCCGAACAATTCCTCAATCGATAGAAGGTCGAGCGATCCTTTGGAGCCGCAATTGAGAAATTCGCCGAAAGCTACTGCCTGCACTGCTGCTAGCTGTCCGGAAAGATACAAAGTTGTAAGCCAGCGCTCTAGAATGTCCGTTCGCTCGTTCTTGTCTTCGAGAAACAAGATGGACTGGCTGAGTTCAGGCAGATATGGTGTTCCCAACAAGGAGACCAGTGCCGTTAAGTTGCCTCCCACCAGCACACCAGTTGCGATACCAGAGACCGGAGTGTAGGGAAGTCCATCGACTATCCCATCAGATGCCAACTCCGCTGCAGACATTATCTTCACTGGAGCTTTCTTCGTCACGGCGTCCTTGAGACGATCGAAACTATATCTGGTGCTTATCTGGTCGAGATTCGGTCCGTGAAACGTCACCATTCCGCAACGTTTCAGCAGAGCAAGCAGCAAGTGCGTATTGTCGTCACAGCCGACTATTACCTTCGGTGATGAAGCGATGCGCCGGTAATTCAGTCG
>CAZSNX010000014.1:0-3746 GCA_964607945.1 uncultured Candidatus Obscuribacterales bacterium | reverse complement strand
GTCGGTTCAGCAGGCGCAACGATCCAAATCCGCCGCTGATGCAGAAGACTGCGCGAATTGATTCATCGCTCAGAAAGCGTTCTAAATCCCGCAAGCGTTCTTCGTCGGTGCCTGCCATATAACTGTAGGATTTGAAAGCACTCTCTGCTAGGACCGGCTTGAATCCCATCTCGGTGACGACGCGCAGGCATCGAGCCAAGACCGCCGGACTGGCCGGGCGGCTAGCCGGAGCGACGAGACCGACCATGTCACCCGCCTTCAGCGGTTCAGGCTTCAGGAGTTTGCTGGTTGTTATCTCGGTCTTGGCCTTCTTGCTCGTGATCGCTTGCATGCTTTGTCCAATTCAAATTGATTGAGTAACTCTTAGACTGTGGCGCCTTCTTCAATTTTGAACCTAACTCCCTTGGTTGACACCTCTAAGGATGCCATCACCCCTAATGGCAGCGTAAACTGCTCGGTACCATGCCCGAATCGCAGTCCATATACGACCGGAATGCCGAGCCCACCAAGGCGCTCTCTCAGTACGTGTTCTACACTGTAGCTTAGTGGCAATGAATTGCGACCACTGTCGCCGGGACGGCACTTCACACATTCACCGACGGCGATGCCGGCAGCATCTTTGAGCTTTCCAGCCAGCAATAGCTGCGTAAGCATGCGATCGATGCTGTGAGGCTCTTCCTGGACATCTTCTAGGAAGACAATCTTGCCGGCGGTCTTAATCTCGAAGGGCGTGCCGTTTAGTTGGCGAATCAAAGTCATGCAGCCGCCAACTAGTCTTCCACGGGCCTTTCCTTCGGCAATTACCAGGCGGGTGGGAGGGTATTCCGGCTTCCAAGGTTCTTTCGGATCAGGATCTGTGATATACCCGATCGGTTTTGTTTGCATCACAGACTTCTGAAAGTAATGATGCGTGTAGCCGCTCTTGTAAAAGGAGCAGGCCGGTCCGTGGAAGGTTACCAGCCCGGTTCGCTGGTGAATCGGGATGAGCAAACCGGTTATATCGCTATATCCCATGAAGATCTTCGGATTGTCGGCAATTAAGTCGAAATCTAAATCCGGCAGCAACCTTGCTGCGCCGTTGCCGCCACGAATCGGCAACACAGCATCCACTTCCGGGTCTGACCAGGCGCGATGGAAATCCTCGAGGCGTTGCAGATCCGAACCGGCACAGTCCCCCCAACGATCGAATACATGCTTTCCGACTTTGTATTTGAGACCGAGTTTGGCGAGCCACTTGTAAGTAAATTCAATATCGCCCGGCTCAAATGGAGGAGTTGAGGGGGCGACAATTGCTACCGTCGCTCCCTTTTTTAAGACTGCCGGTTTGACAATGGTAATTTCAGCCTTGGCAGCCGAGCCTGCCATTTCCTTGGATGATACCTCTGCCGGAGGCTTAGCTGACATGTTTTCTCCCTTGTCCTCTTTAGAACCCGGCAAGCTGGTCGCCATGCACTAAATAACCTAGATACAATAAGCTACTATATTCAAAGTTTTCTGCTAAGTGGTAGTCGTTGTCGGCAGATCTTCGAATTTTGATTTCGACATGGGGCCTTGCAAATTATGATCAGTACGGAAGTCTCACCGCAAAATCTTTGTCAGAACTCTTCCATATATAGCGACAGCCAGCTTCAATGGCAAGCAAAAGCACGGGCATTTGCCGATGCAATCCCGCTGGCGGAGATAATTAAGGCTGATTCGGAGAATTCATTTCGGCGCGATCTTTTCGAGCAGGCCTGCCAAGAAGGTTTCGGCTCTCTGCCTTTTCCCGACACCTATGGCGGCGCTGCCGGAGACTATGTAAGCTTCTGCCTGGTTAATGAAGAATTTGGCAGACGTTGCGTTCCGATCATGAGTTCACTTGGTGTTCATCTTCTCTGCCAAGAACCAATTTATCGATTTGGAACGGAAGAGCAGAAGAAAAAATACCTGTTTGCTTCTTCCAGCGGGAAATTTCTGGCAGCATTCGGTCTGACGGAGCCTGGTGCAGGCTCGGATACCGCAGCGCTGAAAACGACAGCCAAGCTTGTCGACGACACATATATTTTGAATGGAACAAAAGTTTTTATCACCAGCGGTGGTGCGGCTGACTATTTCATCGTTATGGCCAAACTGGAAGGTGCAGGACCGGCCGACTCGCCCCTCAGCTCTAAGTCAATTACGGCTTTTATTGTCGAGCGCAGCTTTTCCGGTTTTGAAATCGGCCAAAAATTCGATATGTTAGGAATGCGCGGATATGCCACCTGCGAGATAGTTTTGTCCGATTGCCTCGTTCCCAAAGCTAATTTATTGGGACCACCCGGACAGGGCCGCAAAGTAGCACTCTCCAGCCTGGCGAAAGGTCGAGTTACGATTGCAGCTCAATGTGTGGGCTGGGCTCAAGGAGCGCTCGATGGCATCTGCCACCACCTGCGTGAAGGTGTGAAGACCGGTCATGTCGATGATAGTTTAAATGGCCTGGCAATGCTCGTGGGAGAATTGGCTGGTTTGGTTGAGTCGGCACGAGCACTGACAGTCGCTGCCGCGCAGGCAATAGACCGTGGAGAAGGCGATGTTACGCTAGCAGCGATGGCAAAAGTGCAGGCATCAGATGTGGCGATGAGAGTAGCTACCGAAGCTATCTCGATTGTGGGCGCTGGCGGAACTGCTCCCAATCTCCTGCTTGAACGCATCTTTCGTGACGCCAAGGCTGGCCCGATTTATGAAGGAACCAATCAAATTCAAAGATTATTGATTGCTCGCCATCTTTTGAAGTAGGTTTCGCGGTGGACGAAGCGACCCTGATTAACGATATGCCGAACAGATCGAAGCGGTCGAGTCCTTACTCAGCTTTGGTTATTCCGGTCATTCTATTGATTGTCATACTGGCAGTTATCTTTAGAACTGAGCATATGATCGATCGAGCCAAGATAGTGCTCAGTTTGATCATGCTGTCGGTCAGCGTGGTTTGTTTGACTCTGTTTATCAAGCGCCACGATTTGCAGCAATCTTTGGCGCAGCAGGAATTGCTGGCGGACCGGGCACGGGATGACGTTCTTTTTGAAATGACCGCTTTACGAGCCAGATTGAGCGCCGTCGGCGAGCGAATGCAGAGACAACCGGCACCTGATCCCAACAGAATGAACAAACTGCTAGCTCAATATGCAGTGACGGCCGTAATGATGATCGTCCAAAAGGAGAGGCGATTTTTGTCCTGGGGGCTGTGGGCCGCCAAACTCGGCAAGGTGGCTTTCGATCACTTCAAGAAGCGGCTCGATCATTAGGAATTTTTCGAGCTTTATGCTTCTGACCGTTAATTAGTCGATAATGATTCCTTTGCGCGATTGCTTAAGGTCTAATTGACTAGTCCTCGCAACTGACAGGAAATGGTCGCCATCACGAAATTGAGTTTCAGCGAGTTTGTAACGAGCAGGCGTGCCCTGGTCGAAGAGAGATTGACAGCATATCTTTCCAGTAGCGATCCACCCGCATTGTGGGAATCGATGAGATATTCAGTCCTGTCGGGAGGTAAGCGACTGAGAGCTCTGCTATGCCTTGCAGCAGCTGAAGCTGTCGGCGGACAAGCAGCATCCGAGAAAGCCATGGCCTGTGCATGCGCCATCGAGTTGGTTCATGCCTTCAGCCTGATTCATGACGACCTGCCTTCGATGGACAATGATGACTTTCGGCGTGGTCGTCCGACTAATCACAAAGTTTTCGGCGAAGCGATGGCAATTCTAGCTGGAGACGCGCTCTTTGCTCTAGCGCTG
>CAZSNX010000013.1:0-21773 GCA_964607945.1 uncultured Candidatus Obscuribacterales bacterium | reverse complement strand
TGACAATATCGGCTGTTTGCATGCTCTCCTCTGTCAGCCTTCTCAATCCAGTTTGTTTTGCTGCAGAAGTTGCGGCAAAGGTAAAGTTTAAGACCGATGCAGGTGAGTTCGGACTGATCGGCGACAAATCCACTGGATCATTTGTTGATTCATCTGGAAAGGTGCAAGCTGCATTCACCGTGATGTCAGGCGGCAAGGTAATCAGGATTGATGAAGGTGGAAAACCGACGGGTTACATTAGTCTTGCGAGCCCAAAGTGGAAGATAGACGATGCTGCGCGCAAGGAGCTGTTCGCGCTCAAGCAACAACCTGATGGTGATTACAAGCTCAAGGACGCGACTGGACAGGAGCTTTTCAAGATAAAGGGTGAGTCTTACGGGTTGAAGATTGTAGACCGCAATCAGAAGCCGGTTTACAAAGTGCATGACAGTGACGACAAACTTTCATTGAAGTCTGCAGATGGAAAGATTGTTCTGTCGACCAAATCGAAAATCGACAAGATGGCACTGGCCTGCTTCGGCTTAGATTCGCTCAGCAAGTCGCAAAAGGCTGCATTGGCTTATGCGTTTAGTTTCGTAGGTAAGTAATCGTGCAACAGCTACCGCCGGACAATCCAGACGATCTACCTTGCAAAGTCCAAGTTGGATTTTTGTTCAAGCGGGAGTGCGGACGAATGGATCGCACTGGCTGCAAGTATTGCAAGGGCCAAGCCATAGCGACATCATCGAACGTGTGGAATCGGGATAACGACCCATATTATTACGATCGCAATTACTATCCAAGTTATGGGTACTATGGCGGATATTACGGAACGCACCATTACTACAACGATTTTACAGACGCAGATTCCAGTTCTGTAGCAAAAGCCGAAGACACGGATTTCGAGCAAGATCTAACCGGAAGTTAAGTCGGGTTAGCGTGGCGATTGAAAGAAAGGCATCTTGGTTTATCTATGCGCTTGGAGGAGGGCTCGGCCATCTCAACCGCTCTTTGTCATTAGCTCGCCAAGCCGGCCGATGCGGTATCAGCTGCGTAGTCCTGACGAACTCTCCGCATGTTGGGCTCGTTCGTAATTCACTGTTATGGCAAGAAAGCTTGTCTAAAACTGTAGAACTGCGGGTAGTACCAAGTGATACGACACACGAAACCTTGCCGGAATTTGTTGCCAATCAATTCAAGCGCACATCATTTTCCAAATTGGTCGTAGATACATTTCCTCGCGGAATTGTTGGTGAGCTGGCCCAGCTGCTTCCCTTGCTTGATGAGAGCGCGCAAAGGATATTAGTTGCCAGAGACCTTACACCTCAGTACATTCAGCAGTTTCAACTAAGAGACTTTGTAGAGCCGAATTACGGACTCGTGATTTCGCCGGAAGATCATTGCTCCGCTTGGACACCCCACTCTTCGCTTCGCACCAAGTCTTGGTTGATGCGCGACTTTGACGAAATGATTGCAAAATCATCAATAGATTGTCACTCAGGAATATTAGTTTGCTGCTCTGGAAAGGCGGAAGAACATGCATTTTTTGAGGGGCTGTTAAAAATGGTAGCGCAGCAGTTTCCGAGCGAACAAATCTCCAGCTTGTGTGCGGATGAACTTGCTTCCCCAAACGATCAATTAGGGACTGTTGGCTCAGTGCGACGATATGACAAAACCTGGCCTGGGATGGACATAATTGGAAAGGCTAAAGTAGTGATTGGTGCAGCTGGATACAATCTGGCTGCTGAGTGCAGGTATCTGGGAGTCCCTCTGATCGCGGTCCCGCAGTGGCGGTTGTACGATCGCCAAGAGCTCCGCGCTCGAGAAACCGCCCACCATGTCGCCTTTAACGAGGCGGAAGTTATCACACTACTGACCGATCTTCTACCCAAACTGCCTGAATCTCGCAAGATTCCATATTATGTAAACGGTGCATTGCAAGCTACTGAGCTAATCTTACGGCATCATGCGAGCTAAACCGGAACTGTCTCATGCGGTTTGTCCGTGACGAAATACAGGCGAAATCAGTGCCGTCCTGTAGCGCATTGGCGTTAAGATTATCTTTTCAAGAAGAGATTAGCAATTGCCACAGGGTTGGACGGGAAGTACAAATGCAGATAGCTTGCGTACAGGCCGGGCATCCGATAGATTGCCTCTCCATCCAGTCCAGTCAATGGATGTTTTGCTCTGAGAGCAGGCGCAAGCGGAGATTTTACGAGCGAATGGTGAAAAGTGTGCCCGCGTACAAATCCGGCTGGAAACTGCACCTCCTGATAGCCAAGCCTCGCAAGGCGGCTCTGCATTTCAGCCTTCCCTGGCATAAGTCCTAGCATCTCACCCTTTTTGCCATACTTGTCTGTCAAAGATTCCAGAAGGTACAACATTCCACCGCACTCGGCATAGATGGTGCGTCCAGACGCAAAATGAGCTTTGATACTCTTTTTCATTTCCAGATTATTTTGCAGCTCGTCCAAATAGAGCTCAGGATACCCACCTGGAAGATAAATACTGTCCACCTCAGGAACGCTCGATTCATTCAAAGGCGAGAAGAAGCGCAGCTCTGCTCCCATCAGTTCGAGCAAGTTCAAGTTGGCCGGATAAATGAAGGAGAAACAGTTATCCACTGCCACACCAATTTTCATGCCGTCGAGAAACCTCGGCACACTTGCTGTTTCGGATTTGAAGAACTCTACTTGCGGCAGCAAGTCTAATGCCTTAGTCTCTAACAACTTATAAGCAGCTACACTCAATTTATTCTCGAGGTCATTTACTTCGTTTGCCTGCACCAAACCAAGGTGCCTTTCCGGCAAGGCAATCTCTTGATCGCGCGAGACGCTGCCTAAATATGGAATGGACTGAGATCCGCCATCAGCAAGCATCTCGGCATGGCGTTCGCTGGCAACACTGTTTGCCACAACTCCCGCGAAGGATAATCCTTCTCGATACGTAGCTAAACCATGCGCAATAGCATGAAAGGTTTGAGCCATAGCTGAAGCGTTAACAACAGCAAGTATGGGCAGATTGAATTTCTGTGCAAGATCAGCACTCGAAGGTATTCCGTCGAACAATCCCATCACACCTTCGACAAGCACAATATCTGCGTCGGACGCGGCTTCGTACAGCAGCCTGCAGCACTCTTCTTCGCCTACCATCCAGAGGTCTAACTGATAGACCGGATTGCCTGAGGCATATTCGAGAATCATTGGATCCAGAAAGTCCGGCCCAACTTTGAACACCCGCACACGTCGCCCGCTCCGGCGGTGATGATACGCAATCCCAGCGGTTAGTGTAGTCTTTCCTTGATTTGATGCAGGCGCAGAGATCATCAGCGCTGGGCAGCTAATACTTGACACCGGTTAGAACTCCACTCCTTTTTGAGCCTTTATGCCTTGCTCTTTGTATGGATGTTTTACTACATTGATCTCGCTGACTAAATCGGCGAGCTCAATTAGCTCCGGAGCAGCATGACGACCTGTCACAACTACATGCAAGTCTGGCCGCTTGCTGCCGAGAACGGACAAGACTTCGGAGAGCTCGATATAACCATACTTGATTACCCAATTGAGTTCATCGAGTATGACCATCTGATAGTCAGGGCTCTCAATCATTCTCACCGCCTCGTCCCAAGCTCTTCTGGCAGTTGCAATATCAGCTTCGCGATCTTGAGTGTTCCAGGTGTATCCATCACCGATGGTATGAAAGTCACAATTTTCTTGCTTTTGAAAGAAATCCCTTTCGGCGCAATACAAGGCACCCTTGATAAATTGGACGACGCCCAGTTTCATGCCGTGCCCGAGTATTCGAATTCCCATGCCGAAGGCGGCTGTAGACTTTCCTTTACCCGAGCCAGTATTGACAATCAGAAGTCCCTTTTCCTTTGTCGCAGCGGAACGCTTTGCTTCAAAGGAAGCTTTATGCTTCTCGGACATTCGCTTATGTGCTTCGAGATCAGTCATTGATTGCTACTCCCATTCCGTGCCGGTGGCTTCACTAATGACAGCCATCACTCTATGACGATCGAGATGATATCCGATAAAAATCAATTCGGACACTCCTTCCTTCACCGGTTCTTCCATCGGCACGACATTGATTCGCGAGCGCACCGCCTGCACGGATAATGCCGGTGCATTAGCCTTTTCGTAGATGTTCCCCTTAATTCTGAGCACGGGCTCTCGATTGGCAAGCAATTCAAGCGCAGCAAGCAATTTTGTCGGTTGCTGATAGTCATGACAATGAAGTAAAAATGCCAGCCAGCCAGGATCGTGGTCGTGAATATGCTCATGCGTCATCACGCCATGATCGTGCGCATCCAACCCAGAGTGACTGTGTCCATTGACATTCGCCTGATATTGAACTCTCGATGCCTCCTCCGCCGAAACGGGTATCTGATGATGGCTCGATTCCTCGAACACCGGTTGATTCAGCCTCAAGCCGATCGCCACCGCTGTATCCAAATGGGCATGATGCGCCAGCTCGATGAAGCGAATGTCCGGTCCGCGACGCCTGACTCGCTCCTCTGCTTCCAATAGATCGTCTTCCTGGAGGTCATCTATCTTGTTGAGGACAACGACATCCGCAAATGCAATCTGCCGTTCAAACAAGTCAGCGGCGGCAGCATTAGCAGAACTCAGCAGCAGCGCATCCGGCGAAAGTGATTGGGCTCCTTTTGTCATCGAGCTGCCAACAGCAGCAGTCGCTTCAAAGGCACCAGCTAACAGCAATGGGGTATCTACAACGGCTAGAGTAGCATCCAGAATAAACTTCTTAGACAGCTCAGATTTGCGAAGCTCTTCCATAAGAGCGGTTGGAACGGCAAGCCCAGAAGTCTCGATCAAAACATGGTCGATTGAATGAGCCCGTTCAGCAATCGCAAGCATAGACGGCAGAAAGGACTCGTCACCGCTGTATGCAACCAATCCATTAGACAGATCGTGAATCTCCACACCTTCCGATGGGCTGTACTTTCGCAGCGTGTCGCCGTCGATTTTGGTCTCACCAAATTCATTGACAAGAATCGCGAAACGTCTCGAAGATTTCTCTTTGATCAGATTTGACAAGAGCGTTGTCTTACCTGCACCAAGAAAGCCAGTGACGATTGTGACAGGGATGCGTTGACTCATTTCATCTCTCCAGATCATGCAACAAGTTAAATATCGAACTAAAGTTATCGGCCAAACAGGGATACTCAAATACTGGGCGCTCAATTACAAGCAAGGGAATTCCGAGTGCTTGAGCGGCCATCGCCTTATCCTCATAGCCTCCAGCAACGCCGGAGTCTTTGGTCACCACGCAATCTATGTCCCATGCTCGCCAAAGCGCCTCATTAAAATCTCGCGAGAACGGCCCCTGCATCGCGCAGATTCTCTCGCGTGGAATTCCCAGTTCTACAGCCTTCTCAATCGACTCACTATCCGGCGTGAGCCTGACGTACCAGGAGCAGCTATCTGCACCGCTTACGCTCAAGAAAGTCGATAAATCTTTGGAGCCGGTCGATAAGAAAATCCGTCGTCCCAACGTTACGGCTCTAAGAGCTGCTTCTTCAGTGGTTTTACACAGACTTGAAGAATTCCTTTCCGCCTGCGACGGTCTTTCATAACGTACATAAGGAATGTTCAATTCGGACGAAATCTCAATCAACTGCTTAGAGATCTGGCAGGCATAAGGATGCGTCGCATCTACAATCACCTTGGCCCCGGCATCTTGCAGGACTGCTCGTCTTTGCTCGCTACCAACCTTGCCAGCCATAACTTGAATATCCGGACAGTTCGAACGGACCAACTCCTCTCCATACGAGGTAGCCACTGACACCACGACTTTTCGTCCGCTCTCCGAGATTGCCTTTGCCAAGGTGTTTCCATCACTGGTGCCCGAAAACACCCAGATAGCGCCCTTCTCGCTTGCTGTATCTTTGACTGCGGCAGCCGAGCAGTCATACTCCGCGGCGACAGTAGCTGCGGTATCCCAGTTGTTGTAGCCTCTAGGTGTGAAGATCCAATTGCGCTTGCGGCGGGTGAATCGATTTCCAATGACTATTGTTGTCAGCATATCAAATTGACGTTCGGTCAATTCGCTCAACGTGCAGACCTCGACAGCTTGATTCGGTCTGTAGGCATTTCTCACCACGCCACAAACAGTGTCGGGCTTCTTGGACTCGAGCATTATCCTCAGGATCTCATACACTCCATCCTGACGCTGCTTGCTCTGAACGTTATACAGGGCGACAGCCAGATCGGCCTGAGCTATGTGGCGAGCACGCTCTTGGATCCACTGCCAGGGACACAACAAGTCAGATAAACTGAGCGTAGCAAAATCATGCGACAGCGGCGCGCCCAGCAATGAGGCGCAAGCATTCGCTGCCGTCACGCCCGGCACTACCTTCAAGTCGAAAGTATCAGTCTCAGACATCTCATCAAATGCCAGAGAAGCCATAGCATAGACTCCAATGTCACCGCTCGACACCAGCGATACAGTTTTGCCCGCTCTCGCCAAGTCGAGCGCTATCACTACCCGCTCTCGCTCTTGAGTCAGTGGTGTGGTGCGAATCTCCTTGCCCTCGATCCATGGTTCGATCCATTTCAAGTACAGGTCATAGCCCACAATTGCATCGCTAGCCTTCAATGCACTTTCAGCACTTGATGTTATGTGCTCAGCGAAACCAGGCCCAACCGATACTAATTGCAGAGTTCCCACCATCATTCCAGCCTCAAGTTGTCTTCTACAATCGCCACTGCCACACCGTTCAAAGTCTGTTTCGGCACTATCAACCGCCCACGAGCACTGGCCATCAACGCGCAGGGTTCGCAAACGCCATCCGTGCCAATATTCTCGCGCACCCATTGCGATGGCTTCGTCACCCACGGTCGCTCTGCTACATCATCCCGACTGAAGACAAGCAGCGGCAATTTATATTGAGTGCAAAAGGCCAGAAGACCCGGCTCATCTTTCTTGAGATCGATGGTCGCCACCATTCTGACTTCAGCCATCTTGCGCTCTCCCAACGCACTAGATACAGCTGCTTCAATGCTCTCCAAGGGCACGCCTTTTCGACAACCCACACCAATGGTCAGCGGCTTCAGCGATTCTGTGGCTGTAGTCACTACCGGCAATGCCGACACGGCATTAGCAACTCGGAAGGCTAATTCGTTTGCACCGCCCTCGTGACCAGCCAAGAGAGAGATTGCATGATGCGCACCTTCATCCAGCACTACCACGGCAGGATCGCTGTGCTTATCGGCAATCAGTCCGTCAAGAAAACGCACCGCTATTCCGGTAGCCATAATGAGCACCCACTGGCTGTGACGCCGATATGCCAGTGCGAACTGTTCCCTTTGTGTCGAGGACGCAGATTCGTGCCAGCCAAGCACCAACTCGCCGCCAAGCACTTTCTGCAAGCGGGTGCCCAGGGCAAGCGCCTCCGGTCTGACTAGCCAGATGCCGAGCGAATTCGTCACAGTGAATCCCCTGACAGGGTGGCACGCCTGAACAAATGTGAGTATTTCGATGAATACAATTGAGATTCAGCAACCAGATCTTCGCGTAAAACTTCACCGACGATCAGCATTGTTGTGAGCTTCCAATCCTTGACGTCCACTTCCGCCAAAACTTTCTCGAGCGTGCTTCGATGAATCCGCTCCTCCGGTGTACTTGCACGATAGACAAGTGCGACCGGCGTGTCTGCCTGATAGTGCAACAAGAGATCTGCAACTATCTTGGACAGATGAGGACCGGAAAGGAAAACACAGATAGTCGCTTTATGCGAGGCTAACTTCGCAAGGCTTTCCTGATCGGGAACAGCCGAAGCCCGTCCCGACACTCTTGTCAAAATAACAGTTTGAGAGATGCCCGGTCTGGTCAGTTCTGCCCCAATCGAAGCAGCCGCTGCTGTAAAGGACGATACGCCCGGCACTATCTCATAAGTTATACCCATTTGCTCCAGCCTTTGCATTTGCTCCGCTGTAGCGCCATAAATTGAAGGGTCTCCGGAATGAACTCTCGCGACATCCTTGTTTTCTTGAAGTGCCCGCTCGTATACGCGCATTTGATCGTCAAGGTGGAGTCCGGACGTATCGATGATTTCAGTGCTTGACTGACAGTACTTCAGCACTGCTGACGGAACCAAAGAACCAGCATAAAGTACGATTGGAACTTTAGCTAATAGCTCGGCACCACGGACGGTGATCAAATCAGGAGCACCCGGTCCGGCACCGATAAAATAAACCTTCATGGCTTGCGTCCTCCCGGCAGTTTGCGTATCAGCATCGTTGAAAGATACCCGAGGCTGGGATCTGCCGGCAGGTTATCCACACTTTTGCAGACTACTTCTCCCGGCAATCCAATATTGCTGGCAAAAGCACAGAATTGCGCAATTCCCATGCTCCTTACCGTCTCTAAAACGAATTGCAGTCGATGTCCGATCTTCATCAACACAACTATGTCATGTGTTTCAATCTCAATTCGAAGCTCTTCCGGACTATCCGGACACGGAAGGATCAGCGTTCTCTCCTTTCCCTGTCCGAGAGGCCAATCCAGGGCTGAGGCAATCGCGGCATAACTTGTAATGCCAGGATAAGTGCAATGGGGGAGCTCAGGAAGAAGATCCAGCAGCGCCTCCAAAGTGTAGCTGTAAGTGGAATAGGTCAGCGAATCGCCAATCGTAAGATAAGCCACCGTCTTGCCAGCGCGCACTTCGCTGGCAATTGATTCGGCTAATTCCGCATAGGTTGTGCGCACAACCGTGCGATCGCTTTCCATGCCATAAGCGACTTCTCGAATTTTCGAAGCATCAATTTCGAGACCGCGAAGACACTCACCGGCAACGGATCTCTCTGACTGCTTTGCTCGGGGAAGGAGAATAACCTCCGCCTCCTGTAAAGCTTGCCAGGCAGCAACCGGAATGTATCCGGCTGGTCCTGGACCGACACCAACTCCAATAAACTTCCCGCCCAAAACTTTAAGCCTCCCGACCCAGCGCCGTGCCATTCATACTGAACAGCCGAACCGCTACTTCCTCTACGTTATCGAGCCTCGACTTCATCAGCGACCCAATTCGCTTCTCCACCTCAATCCAAAAGTCCCTTGCTCGGCGCTCCGCGCTCAATATCTCCAGCACAGCCTCAGTGGTGTTGCATTTTGAAATCGACTCGACTAACTCGGCATCAAACCCCATCTCCTCCGCGACTCTAGCGATTGCAGTCATCGCCATTCCACTCCTGGAAGAATGCGTGTCCCAAACATCGTCGAGTGTCTTCGCTAACTTGCCGGGATGACCGACAACCCAGAGAGTACCCAACCTGACCTTCTCCTCCTCCAAAATGCGCTGCGTAGCTTCAATCGAGAATCCAATGAAGTTCGAGACATGAACAATACGCTTCGGCAAGAGCTTCAGTCTATCTCTGGCAAAGGTTATCCCAATGTTGCCGGGACGAAATGCGATTGCTTCAGACTCGCCGCCCAGAGCGACACGTATATACACTTCAATTGATGCCTTGTAGGCAGCCAAGGACATCGGCTCAACTATGCCGGTTGTACCTAGGATTGAAATACCGCCAACGATTCCGAGCCGTGGATTGAAAGTTCTCTTGGTGATCTGCTCGCCGTTCTCACAGCCGATAATCAAATCGAAGCCCGCGGACTGAGTTCCACATACTTCCTCGACTGCCGTCCGCATCATTTCACGCGGAACCGGATTGATTGCCGGCTCACCAATCGGAACACTTATACCTGGCTCCGTAACTGTTCCAACTCCAGCACCGGCCAGGAAACGAATCTCATTCGTATCATTGCTGCGCACTACTGCAAAGATGGTGGCACCATCGGTTTGGTCCGGATCGTCACCGGCAAACTTTACGACATCGGCGCGCACAGAACCATCATCGAGAAATTGTAGTTCGGCAATCGGAACGTTCATGCAATACTCTCCGCCCGGCAAGGCAACTGCAACGTTTCGATTGTGCTCGCCAAAACGCAGCAAGAGCAATGCCGCCTTTACAGCCGCCGTCGCACAGGTGCCGGTTGTTCGCCCACGCCTGAGCCCATTGTCGGCCGGCAGACTCAAATCAAACTCACGAAGTTCTTGCTTGCTCATGCCTTGACCGCCAGCCTGTTTATTGTTTCGATCATCAAAGAATTTACAACAGTAGCAGCCCAGGGCGATCCACCCCTGGTGCCCGTGTTTGTTATGCGCGGAACTTGTACGCATTTCCGCAAATCTTCTTTGCACTCGCGCGTTCCAACAAATCCTACAGGCAGCCCGATGATAAGCTGCGGTCTCCATCCGTGCTCGCGCACCAGCCTGGTAGCCTCCAGCACAGCCGTGGGCGCATCACCGATTGCCAGAACCAAATCATTGCCCCACTTCTGCCATGCTCGCCTGATCCCGGCGGCAGAACGCGTGATGCCACAGGCCTCGGCAATCAACTTTGTTTCTTGATCGTGAACACCACACCAAGTGGAAATGCCCAGCTTGCCTAGAAGCTCCCTTTTCAACCCGCTCTCCACCATTGTCACGTCACAGACGATTCGTCTGCAGCGCAAAAGCGCTCTGATGCCGATTTCGGCTGCACCGGAAGAAAGAAACAAATCGTCTACTGCCGAGAAGTCTCCGCTGGTATGAACCAGACGTTGAGCAATCGTTCGAGTTGCTCCTTCAAAATCAGACCAGTCCCGACCGGCATCAATTATCTTCATGCTTTCGGCTTCGATCGGATGAGGAACATAGAGCGACCAACGCTCAGCACGACTTGTCGCCGCCGAATTGAGTAGGCCGGCTGCACTACGACTAACCGTCAGCTGTGGTGTGCCAATCTGTCGCTCATAACCAACTATCTGCACGCGATACTTGCAAAGCGAACAATTCATATGAGCGCGTCCTGCCATTCCCTCTTCAGCGCGCTCGAGGAAAACGTCGGCGACTGCCTTGTCAACGCCCAAGTAGCCCGCTGACAGAACCTCAACTTCCAGAAGACGCTTAGACAGCTGCTCAGCAGCCGAATAGATTCGCTTAACCAACACTCCGTCAAACAACATATATGGCAGCACAATCAATCTTTTGTGACCGAGCATGGCAGCGGTCTTCAACCCATCAGCCACCAGAGGTTTCGCGGTTCCTGAATAACAAACGAAGGAGGCTCCAAAACCCATTCCCTCTTCCAGCATGCGTGCCAACTTCGTCACATCGGAATTGGCATCCGGATCTGTGGTACCACGACCGACAACCACTAGACACGTCTCCGAACGCTTCACCACCAGCGATGATCTTGCTTCGGCGTCAACAATGCGCTCCTGACAAAGTGCTAGCAGTAGCGGATGCAAATCCATCGCCGCTCCGAACTGCAGCTCAACATCAGGAAACTGCCCTCTCAGCTCGTACAATTCGGCCGGCATATCATTTTTCGCATGAGTAGCGGCCGCCAATAAGGCTGGAACAATTACCACTTTCCGCGCACCACGCGCCAAGGTGCTTTTCACCGCATCAGCAATTGTCGGCTTGGCGAACTCCAAATATCCGAAGTCAATACTTTGACCCTTCGACCTTTCACGCAAGAGCTCAACCAGGGATTCGAATTCTCGCAGCCCATCGGGATCACGACTACCATGCCCGGCTATCACAATACTAAAATCAGCGTTTCCCGTCGCTCGGCTCACCTGCTTACTTCCACCTCCAACTGACTTGGCATTGGAGAAAGCGCCCTCAGCAGCATTATGCTCATGTCGCTGAATACACCGGTTAAGTCTGCCAGCTTGCCGGTCCATTTTGCTTCCTTAACTGTCAGGTTTTCCCAAACCTCCACGATGTGCTCGCCTGACACACCGGAATCAGTCAGGTACTTAGCAATATCCTTCGGCATGAAATCCCAGGGACGCGGAATCACAATTGCATTTCTGCCATCATTCAATACATGGACGAGATGTCGCATGAATGGTTCTATATCTCCCCTTCGATGAAAGGTAATGAAGGTAGTCTCGTCAAAACACACCCTTCCCCTGGAAGCCATTACTTGCGCCGACGAAATACCCGGCAGAGTCTCCACCGGATGTCCACAGGCACGCTCGACACGCTCCAGATACTGAAATCCGCTGAAATGGACATCCCCCATGAAGACTACGACGCACCGCTTTCCCTCATGGTGCATGGCAGCTACTTCCGCGAGCTTGTCAGTTTGGTCCTTGTAGCCCATTGTAATCACTTTCGCATCCGGCGGGATGGCAGTCTCGACGACTTTCACGACTGCGTCAAATCCGGCAACGACATCAGCGTCGGCCAATAACGATGCGCCTTTTTGAGTCAGAAAACTGACGTCTCCAGGACCAACTCCGATACAAGAAATCACATTACCTCCCGGTCTCAACCATCAATTCGTTAACAGCAATTCCGCGGCTGCAACATTGATACCATCCGACAAACCAACCACCTCACCAATTACAACTATCGTGGGACTCTTGAATTGAAGCTCCCTCGCTCTTTGCGACAGCTCGCCCAGCGGAGCAACTGCGCATCTTTGTCCCGACAGTGTGCCATTTTCAATCACGCAGGACAGAGTCGCAGCAGGCATCCCGGACTCAATAAGGTTGTCAGCGATAAATGACAGATTAGCGAGACCCATATAAATCACAATCGTGCTTCTTGATTCCGCCAATGCTCTCCAGTTTGGCTGCTCGCCATCCGGCTTGTTGTGCCCAGTTACAAACACAACGCTATGAGCATAATCGCGATGACTGAGAGGTATGCCAACTGATGCTGGAACAGCGATGCCGGCCGTTACTCCGCTTACGACTTCCACCGCAATTCCGGCTTGTCTCAGTGCCTCAATTTCCTCACCGCCTCGTCCGAAGATGAACGGATCTCCTCCTTTAATGCGCGCAACACACTTGCCAGCGCGAGCAAAAGAGATCATCAGGTCATGGATCTCAGCTTGAGGAGTCGACTTACGCCCACCTCGCTTTCCGACTCGCACAACTTCAACGGAGTCTTTGACAAATCCCAAGATATCCGGATTCACCAACTCATCCAAAAGAACTACGTCAGCATGAGACAAGACGCGCACCGCCTTCAGTGTCAAGTATTCAATGTCGCCGGGACCGGCACCAATCAGGAATACTTTGCCTTGTTTGCTATTGTCGACTACACCATCAGGTTTCATTTAGACTTTCCTCGCAAGCGCTTGCGAATTGTCAGCGTCAGTGTGTCAGCAGAGAGCGCATCCAGCACCACATACTCAGCACGCATAGTCTCAGCTAATTCCCGTGCTCGTCCCAACCGGAGAAATCCTGATTCCGTATCAATCACGATCGCCGGAATGTTCCTCTCCGCCAATTTGGCAGCGGCGCTCAGTCCTTGCTGCCAGGGATCACCGAGGTTGGAGATGCCAACATTTGCCTTGCCGTCACTCAAGATTACTAACAACGGCTCCGGGTCATCTTCCTTTGAAAACTTCGCCAATGTCTCAGCCGCTACTGTCATGGCATGCGCCAGGGGAGTCCGTCCACCAGTCGGAAGTGCATGTAAGCGCTGCTCAGCCTCCTCGACACTGCGAGTTGGCGAAAGAATCAATTCGGCTTGTTGTCCCCGACAAGTAATTACTCCGACACGGTCTCTACGCTGATAAGCATCAGCAAGGAGAGAGATTACGGCCCCTTTGACGGCTTCCATCCGCTGCATGGATGCCATCGAACCGGAAGAATCCACAATAAAGAGAACGACATTGCCATGCCTTGCGACTCGAACTTTTTGATGCAGGTCGGCTCGGGAAACCTTCAGCTCTCCGGAATTCCGGAGCACCGCATGCCGCAGCGTAGCATCTATCGCTATGCTGGTTGGATTCTCGTTGAGAACCGCTCGCACGTACTGGCCACGCCGCGCTCCGAGCGCAAGACTTCGGCGACCGCTGGTATCGACCGTCTGACCGGACCGCAATTCCAGCCGCCAGCCGATATTCTGGTTCTTGACTCCAAAGACAACCGGGTCTTGATCGGTATTAGCACTCAAGTCTTGATCCGGTTCCTCTACCTTCTCATCCGACTTCTCGCGACTGCGTGCACTGGATTTCTGCTGCTCAGGCTCGGGATGCTCCGGCGGCTGCTTCCTTGGCTTCGGCTGCTCCTCGGATTTCTGTTTTTCGGAAACATCGTTGAGAAGATCATCAAGCCGCTGGGAATCCAGACCGGCTCTATCCGTAGGCTTACACCGCCGCCGATGCGGAAGCACCAGCTCGGCCGCGGCGCGAACATCTTCTACGGTTACGGTCAGCCGTCCGTCTAGAGCGCTCAACGCACGTGCCACCTTGTTCATCACGATATCGGCGCGCAAGCTCACCACCTGCAGTTCGCAACACATCCTACTGATGAAACTCAAGAGAGCATCGTCCATCGTTACTTGCGACAATAGAGCTTGAGCAGCAACCACCTTGCCTTGAACAGCCTCTTGCTCCGCAGACCAAATCCTGACGAATGCCTCGGAATCAGCCTCGAAGTCCATCCGGCGGCGCACCACCTCGACGCGAAGTTGAGGATCTTTCGGAGCTTCGACATGAACCATCATTCCGAATCGATCGAGCAGCTGCGGTCGCAAGTCGCCCTCTTCCAGGTTCATCGTTCCAATCAACGAGAACCGAGCCGGGTGACTGATCGATAGCCCTTCTCTTTGAATGAGGTTGACACCAGTGGCTGCAACATCCAATAGAACATCCACCAGATGATCAGCTAACAGATTCACCTCATCGATATACAAAATCCCACGATTGGCACCGGCCAGCAGCCCAGGCTGAAAGGACTTCTTGCCGTCTTTGAGTGCACGCTCGAAATCCAAGCTGCCCAGGACGCGGTCTTCAGTAGCACCTAAAGGCAAATTGACGAATGGAACCGGAGCCAACCGGATAGTGGCACCACCATTGCTGCAGACATCGCAAAGCTCGTGGGGACGGCCGGCAACACAGTTAAAGGTACAACCTGCGACAAGCTCGATCGGCAGGAGCACTTCTGCCAGCCCGCGAGCCGCAGTGCTTTTAGCGGTTCCCTTATCACCTCGAATCAATACCCCACCGATACTGGGATTGACTGCGCACAACAGGAGCGCTGTTTTAAGCTGGTCCTGACCGACGATAGCTGCAAATGGATAACTCGCGATCATACTACTCCTTGCGCCGTGCGCGGTTTTTCGCCTCTCGCTTCGAGCTTTGCCTCACTGGAAAGATATGCCTGCTCCAATTGTTCGAGCGTATCGTCTGAGGGCTCTGACCATAGCTTTCGCTGAGCCGCTTCGAGCAATCGCTCGGCAATTGCATTTAGAGCCCAAGGATTGCTTTCCTCGAAAAACTTCTGCATTGCTGGATCGAAAACATAGCTCTCGGCAACTTGCTGATACATCCAATCATCCATGACATTTGCGGTCGCATCATAGCCGAACAAGTAATCGACCGTAGCGGTCAGCTCCAATCCTCCTTTGTAGCCATGCCTCTTTATACTGTCCAGCCACTTTGGATTGACAACTCGCGACCGGAAAACTCTCAGCGTCTCCTCCTTAAGATCGCGAACGGCAGCTCTGGCCGGATTCTGTGTATCACCGAAGTACCGGCGCGGGTCCCTTCCAGAAAGACTTCGAATGGTGGCAATCATGCCACCATGGAATTGCAGATAGTCGTCGCTGTCGAAAATATCGTGCTCGCGATTGTCTTGATTGTGTAATGCAACTTCCACTGTGGATAAGCGAGTCCGAAACTCCGAGCGCGCGTCGACTCCAGCCTCCTCGCTCGTGTAGGCATAGCCGCCCCAATTGACATAAGCCTCAGCAAAATCAGCCTCATCTTGCCAATTCTTCTCATTGATCAATGGCAGGATTCCTGCGCCGTAACTACCCGGCTTACAGCCAAACACCCGATACGAAGATTGTCTCTTAGCTTCGTCCTCACTCATTCCACTATCTAGTTTGGCTCGAAGATCAGCCAGATAATGTTTGCGAACGAAGTTCTGATCTTCAGGCTCGTCTAGAGTCACAACCGCGCTTACGGCTTGATCGATTAGAGTAATCAAATTAGGAAAGGCGTCGCGGAAGAATCCGCTTATACGAGTGGTGACATCAATCCTGGGCCGACCGAGTTCTCCCAAGGCAACGACCTCAACACCTGTCAATCGACGATTTTCTGATTGCCAGACAGGACGCACTCCAAGCAAAGCAAGTATCTCACCAACATCATCACCATGCGTTCGCATCGCACTGGTTCCCCAGATACTTATACTAACGCTTTCCGGATACTTACCCGTCTCCTTTCGATGCCGCTCAACGACTTCGTGAGCGAGTTGCTGTCCAACGCGCCAGGCAGAGTGCGAGGGAAGCGTTCGCGGGTCGACTGCATAAAAGTTCCTGCCAGTTGGCAATATGTGTGCCATTCCTCTGGTCGGAGAACCGCTAGGACCAGCCGGGACATAGCGACCAGCAAGCCCCCTGAGCAGATTGTCTATTTCATCTGAACAGCGCTCGATGTTGGGAACAAGCGTTATGCAAACAAAAGTCAGCACTCGCTTAAGCGCAGCGCCTCGCTCATTCTGGTCGGCTTCCACCCCGCTGCTCAGCAGTTCGTTAACTAGGGCATCGACCGCAATTTCAGAAAATCCACCCTGGTATAGGCGAATGATTGCTCTCTTGCAAATTTCGTCGACTACTTCCAATGCATCGGCACAACTCACGATTGGACGGCCAGCAATCGCCAAAAACTCTGCCGGAACAGCGTCGAGGCGCGCGCCTTTGTTTTCCAGGAGATCCTCGAGCTTTAGTCCGAACAGCGCAGCGACTTCCGATTGCAAGCTCGGTACATCAAGGTTAGGCAACCTGGTGAGGGAGCAGAGCAGATCGACCAGCGCTTCGGATTCCGGCGGCATTCCAAAAATATGCAGTCCGTCCCGGATCTGCGCGGCACCAAGCTCGCACAGATATCCATCGATCTCTTGAATGAGATGCGAGAACTCGACGCTGTTCAACTTCGCTAAACCAACCGGCACGCCGTGGTCGGCCAGCTCATCCTGCCAGTGGTCATGGTCATGGTCATGGTCATGGTCGTGATCATGCTCGTGCTCGTGGTCGTGATCGTGATCATGGTCGTGGTCGTGGTCGTGGTCGTGGTCATGCTCGTGGTCGTGGTCATGCTCGTGGTCGTGATCATGGTCGTGGTCATGCCCGTGCTCGTGGTCGTGATCATGGTCGTGGTCATGCCCGTGCTCGTGCTCGTGGTCATGCTCGTGACCATGCGCTTCGTGGCTGAGACCAGCCTGTCCTCCGCGACCAATTACAGCTTGGACTGCTGGTTCTTGTTCGCCACTATCAGTATGATGATCTGTTTCGGCATGTTCGTGATCGTGACTATGCTCGCTTAGTTCGTGACTAAGTACTTCGTTCAAGTCGTACTGCAAATTTGCCTTCTGCACCAGATCCCAGATTTGCTGTTGCAAAAGCGGCAATTTAACCGGGTCCAGAAGCTCCACCTGATAATACTCATCAACAAGCTGGACCAGCTCCGCCAGCACACCGTAAGTATCCGCCGTAGTCATTGGCGGAGTTAGATGATCTACGACAACCGCATGTCCCCTTCGTTTAGCTTGAGAGCCTTCACCGGGATCATTGAGAATGAACGGATAGAACAACGGCAGATCGGCTAACAGTGCGTCCGGAAAACAGTTCTCCGAGAGTCCGACGCCCTTCCCGGGCAACCACTCGAGGGTTCCATGTTTTCCAACATGAACGATTGCGTCAGCCTTCCAATCATCGCGCAACCAACGATAGACGCCATAGTATTGATGGGTAGGCGGCAAATCCGGCTGGTGATATATTGCATTAGGGTCCATTCCGTAACCCCGCGGAGGCTGCAGAATGACTACTGTGTTGTCGAACTCCAGCCCAGGCACGATTAAATGATCGTCGTGAAAGTAAGCTTCTCCTGGTGGCGGTCCCCATTGCTGCTCCATCCGCTGCTGGAGCACAACCGGCAAATCATCGAACCATTCACGATACTGTGCTGAAGAAATCTTTCCCACCGCTGATGAGCATTGTTCAGCACTAAGAAAAGTTTGATCGTAAGAACAGCGGTCAACCAAATCATGAATCAAACGATCGCCGGATTCCGGCAGATTGCCGACTTGATACCCGCGTTGACGCATCGCTTTGAGAATTAGCAACAACGACGCAGGAGAATCTAGACCGACCGCATTACCTATCTGCGATGCTTTCGCATTCGAGTTAGTGAATACAAACGCAATTCGCTTCTTAGCAGCGCTCACGCTTCTGAGCTTGACGAACCGCATCGCCAATTCAGCGACTCTTACTACCCGATCGTGTACAGGTTTGTAGTCAGTCAGCTCTAAATCTGACGCCTCATACCTTGCTTTGAAAGAGATCGGAACAGTCGCAATACGTCCGTCAAACTCGGGCATAACGACGTTCATAGCCGTATCCAACGGACTCAATCCCCGGCTCGACTCCTCCCACTGCTCGCGGGTCATGCCACTAGGGATAGCTTGAAGGACGGGAACATCGAGCCTTGTCAATGCATCAATGGACCATCCGCCAGCGGTTGGTACATCCGGATTGACATCAGCCATAGCAAAGGAAGTGGTGTTAATAAGAACATCGATAATCGATCTGCCACCACTAAGGAAGTACCTTAGAGCTGCCGGAAACTGATCCGGCGCATCATCCATCGCCCGCAAGGATGATGTGTACACTGGCAAAACGTTTAAGCCCTTCCCTTCGAGCTCTCGCAGCAAAGAGTCGATGAATCCGGTATTACCGCTGGTCCAGTGTGCACGATAAAACACGATGCCGGCCGAACGTCTTTCCGGTACCCGCAGTTTCAGCCAGTCGTCCAGCGATGCACCGTCAGGTAGATCGGGATGATAAATGCCATGGTCGGGAAGGGCTACTGGTGCATCGTAGCCGAATCCAGTTAACATCAGGTGATCCGCCAAGAACTTGACTGCCTGCGCAATGTTACTCGGACCGCCACTCTGGAAATACAACTGTGTCTCTTGCAGCACTGCCGGAGACACAGTTGAAATAACTGCGAGATCAGGATTTAACTCTCCGGCTCCGCTGATAGCGATAATCTGCTGTCCATGCTCACGAGCGTGCCGCAGCAGCGCATCGAAACCTGGAATACTGCTTGCTCTGCCCAGCAGCCGCAGCAGGACCACTCTGGCTTGAGACAGCTCTCTGCGAAGCAAACTTTGCATATCCTCTTCGCAAGTCAGCGACTGAAGATTGGCACCACCGACTCTCGGAAAGTCTTCTGGTAATTGCTTCAATGCTCGAGACAGCATCGTAAGATCGCTATCAGCATGCGTTAACAAGACTATCTCAATCGGTGCTTTCGTTTCCTTGCTCATTTGATTCCTTCTACAAAGTCTCCTGCATTTCCCATCCCAATTTCGGCAAACATTCCGCCTTACCGAACGTCAGGCAGCCGCCGACTATCAAGCTCATCAGCCCGGTCAAAACCCCAACCGTAACGTACACCGGCCTCACTCTTGCCGAGGATATAAACCCGAATGCGCCAAACAGTGCCACCAAAGTATTTGTAGTAACAGAGCCCAAAACGAATGAAGCAAGCATCAGCGCCCCAAGGGTTGGCGTAGCCGCTCCGGCGATCGCCGCAATCATCAGAACCTGGGTGCCGCTTTCTACTCCAATCCCGTGAATGACCCCGACAGAAAAAGAAGTGAGTGGTCCATACTGCGTAATTCTTACTGGTTTCGACTCGACAGTACCGAAAAGCCGCGCGCTCATCCAGCAGAACAGCTGGCGAGCCCAGTCAAACAACATCATCCAGCGACTTTTGAGCACAATCTCCTTAGCACCATAGATAGACTGGAGCAACACCCAGATAACGCCCACTCCAAATAGAAGGAGAGTCAGCCCAACGACTTTCTCGGTAACATCGTTCAGCCAGGGTGGAATGAGCGAGGAAAAACTGATCGCAGTAACTCCCAAGAAAATCACCGCCGACGCGTGACCAATCCCGTATAGGAATGAGAGCACAAGGGCGCGAAATTGCAGAGCTCGTCCGCCGAGTGCCTGAATCTCGCCGGTAGTGGTGGTGGTGCCTACGATGTCCATAATCGCGGCGATATGGTCCCAATCGATTCCGTGCCTGAAGCCAAGCAAAAAGGCGTTTCCCAGCAAAATTAGCGATGTAGAATCCAATTTGTACCTTGTCCGGAGCCTATTACCTAACAAAAAATCCTGGTCTTCGCGACCAGGACGATATGCCATTTGGCTATCAGAGCGGATCTCTGGCGCGCATTCCTCCTTTCATCGAAGAGGCTGTTACAGCTAGTGCACTCAGGCGGGCATTCTGGCTTCGCAGCAAGCGCTGCTTACAGTTGCGGGACAGCGTTGGAATTTCACCACACTTCCCCCGCTCAATCGCAAGACGCGATCTGATTGCGAAAGGAGTCGTCGATTGAGCGTCCTCCCATAGAATACAAACGTGAAATGTATTATATATGTCTGGTCGAGGCACATCATGATAACTTTCTTCATCCGGATTAGTCGCGACGGCTATTCAGGATGCCAGTTGCGCGGTCAGCAGCAATTGAGGTCACAGGGAGAGCAAGAACCGCCAGCAAGATACTGGCGGCTTAGACAGCGACGCGATTGATTAACGAAACTAAATCACACCAAAACTTTTGAACCGGCATGGTTGATTGGAAGCGACAAAATCTCAGCGAGAACATCAGTTCTTAGATGCGATTCGAGCATATCGGCCAACCGGTCAATATGAGTGATGCGCAATTGTCGATAATCAACTTCTTCGGGCACTTGTAGTCCCGCCCAGGACAAGAGCGCCTGGCAAGCTTTCGGATGATCGAACAACCCGTGTAGATATGTACCGATGATCTGATTATCAGGACAAACAGCTCCGTCAGCGCGTTCGTCCAATAACACTGCCGGGATCGCTAGCGCCGGTCCACGTGAGACTCCCATATGAATTTCATAACCGCTGACAGGAATGTTACCGACTGTCAGCCTACCTTCTACTCGCCCCAATTGTTTCTCTCTCTCTAAAGTGGTGTCCATATCCAGAAACCCCAGTCCAAGCGAGCTTCCAGACTCGGACTCGATCCCTAGCGGATCGTTTATGCTGCGACCCAGCATTTGAAACCCACCGCAGATACCGATCAATTTGCCACCGAAACGCAGATGCCTCTTGATTGAATCGACCCAGTTCTGCCTGAACATAAATGCAAGGTCGGAGCTGACATTTTTGCTGCCTCCGAGAATTATGAGGTCTGCCGGCGGCATGCTCTCACCACTCCGCAAAAAGACAAGCTCAACTTGAGGATGCAAATTGAGTGCGTCGAAATCCGTCTGATTGCTTAACCGCGGCGTTACCGGCACCACCACCTTCAATCTGTCTCGCCCAGAACTACTACAAACTTGTGTTCTTCCCTCGGCCGACAAACTATCCTCCGCTTCAAGATGTAAATCTTCTAAGAACGGCAGCACTCCCAGCACCGGCTTGGACAGATTCGCTTCGAGCCAATCCACGCCAGGCTTCAACAAATTGATGTCACCTCTAAATCGGTTGATGATGAAGCCTTTAACCCGGTTGCGTTCCGACTCAGAAAGCAAGCTCATCGTACCGACGATATGGGCAAACACTCCACCACGGTCGATGTCGGCAACTAGAACAACCGGACAGTCTGCGGCTTAAGCGAATCCCATTTTGGCGATGTCGCCGGCACGCAGATTAATATCGGCCGGGCTTCCGGCACCCTCAACAACAACGAAATCGAACTGGATAGTTAATCGA
>CAZSNX010000012.1:0-21960 GCA_964607945.1 uncultured Candidatus Obscuribacterales bacterium | reverse complement strand
GTAACCATCATGGTCTCGGCCTTTGTAATTTTCTTCCGTTTTCAAAACAAGTTGAGAGTAGACGGGCAGATAGCCAGAGTAGAAGATGGCAAGGTGCTTGACCGCACGCCTGCGGAAGAGCCGCAGGACCGCAAGCTTGAATCAGTATCCTAAGCACGCAAGTTGTCCCTTGCAACTCAAAGGATTTCCTTTGCCGCCAGATCGGCTTTTACTGAACCGAAAGGACTAATTCGGCGATTGCTTGCCAGGGTCACTTTTATCGCTGGCATCTTGAGCGCTGTCCGCTGGTTGAGCAGGATGTGCTTGTCTTTCAGCTCCTGAGTGTTTCAGCGCTTCTTGTAGTTTGCTTTGGATCGCTGTGTTTTTCGGCTGCAACTTCAGTGAAAACTTGAATGCATCTGCTGCATCTTTGTAATTCCCCTTTCGCATCAGCGTCACGCCAAGATTGTTGTAAGCTTGCACGAACTGAGGACTAATCTCGTTGACGCGTCGGAATTGAGCTGTCGCCTCGTCTAAATAGCCGCTGGCAGAGAGCGCAACACCCAGGTCATTAATCAGCTCCGCATTCTTTGGAGCCAAGTCGACCGCTCTGCGATATTGCTCGCAGGCACCGGACAAATTGCTCATCAAGGCAAGCGTGCGCCCCCACATATGAAAGACCAGCGGATTCTTGGGTTGCTCGACGGCAGCCTTCTCATAAAGCTCAACAGCGGACTGATACTGACCGCGTGAGGAGAGTGTATTTGCTTGCTGCAATGAAGATTTAGCCGGTTCATCCGCATATGCAGAGCACACCACTGCAAAAAACAACAGGCAAGCAATTGTCACAGACGACTTCAATACCAGCGATCTCCTTGGATAGACAATTCCAGCTTACCCCAACCTTACCGCCATTGAACAGTCGCCAACAAAGCTTCGAATTGGCTGTCGTATTGCCCGAGCCGCTCGGGCGGTGCCATCAAGTAAATCTGCTGGACGATTTGTCCGGTATCTTCCACTGGCAACAATACGCCATGATAAAGACGTTCATCATAAAGCCAGATGCCACGAACCTCGAGCACCATTCGCCCGGACAACTCTCTGGTACATGCTTCGGTAAGCTCGAATGACTCCGGATCGGCAAGATCTGCCAGTACCAAGACAAGTGCCGAAATCTCCTCTTGCGATAAAGTGTGCGCGTTTTGGCAGAGCACCTGAACGAATTGCTCACCCACAAAATCGACCAGCCGGCGTCCTCTCAGGAAGAAAACTATCTCGCTTTCCTTATCTGCTGCCGGTTTAAAGATTCGCTCGGTTCGAAGGACAGAAGGGTCAGGTCCTTCCGCGAACCAAACTTCCCGCCAATCAACCGGCAACTGGGCTGATTTGATTCGCCCCTCATTCTCAACGACTGCCGCAGATTCAGATGCGTTCCCACTGCCGCTCTCAACTTCAGTCATCGCTTGCACCTTAGTAGTAGCCGATGCATAACAAAGAGGTCCGGTCGATTTCGACCGGACCTTGAATCGTTTAGCGCTTGGAGAACTGGAAGCGCTTCCGTGCACGCTTGCGTCCATACTTCTTCCGCTCCTTCACGCGCGAATCGCGAGTCAGCATGCCGTCCGTCCGCAATACGGGTCTGTTCTGCGGAGCAGCTTCGGCCAGTGCTCGGGCAATACCGTGACGAATGGCGCCGACCTGACCGGCGATGCCGCCACCACAGACAGTGCACACTACGTCGAAACGACCCATCGCATCAGCAATTTGAAACGGCTGGAATACTTCCTTTGCCAAACCGGGACGACCGCCGATGTAATCTTCGATCGTCCGACCGTTAATGGACACTTGTCCGGTGCCAGGAATTAAACGCACACGCGCAGTCGCTGTCTTTCTTCGACCGGTTCCGTAGTACTGAATTACGCTTGTCATCTAAATTTCTTTCCTCTCGAATGCTCCGCAATGCGGTGCGGCGAGTAGCCTCCGGCGCTGCCAGAGAGCGCCCCTACTTAACTCCTAGTTTCAATTCTTTTGGTTGCTGAGCAGCATGCGGATGCTCCGAACCGGCATACACTTTCAGCTTGGTGAAAAGATGATCGCCCAGGCGTGTATGAGGCAGCATGCCACGTACGGCCTTTTCGATAATCACGGTCGGACGGCGCTCGCGAAGCGACTTGAGCGTCTCTTCTTTGAAGCCGTGCGGATAACCGGAGTGGTGGCGGTAGACCTTGGCAGTCTCCTTCTTACCGGTAACTTTGACCTTCTCGGCATTAATTACAACAACGAAGTCGCCACAATCAACGTGAGGAGTGTATTCCGGCTTGGTCTTGCCGCGCAGAAGATTGGCGATTTGGGTAGCCATGCGACCGAGCACTTGCCCCTCAGCATCTACCACATACCATTGTCCCGCTATCTCTTGCGGTTTTGCAGAATAGGTTTTCACGAATCAGATCTCCGGTCCATGTACAGAACGAACTTGCTTTAACGAGCTGGATGCGAACAGATTGTACTGTTCGGGATATTGTACCGAGTTGAGGCACAATCCCCAAGCGGGAGCAGTTGGACCAGCCAGGTCTCTTTTCCTCCCGGTGAGCGCATCACTAATGCTCTCGGGCGATTTCTTGCCGAGCCCTATCTCTAGAAGCGTTCCGACAATTATTCTCACCATATTGTACACGAAGTGATTCGCGGCAATCCAGAATTCAAGCACACCTTCACCTAAAATCAACAATTCCGCGCGTGTCACGTGGCAGACCGAATTGACGCGATCGGAATTAGTAGATTTAAATGCGATGAAGTCATGCTCTCCCAACAGTCTAGAAGCAGCTTCGGTCATCGCTTCGAGGTCGAGCGCAAGCGGCACGAAGTGATGAGTATCCTTTAAGAGTGCAGAACGCTGCTGGCGATTGAGAATGCGATAAACATACTCGCGCCGTACTGCTTTGTAGCGAGCATGAAACGACTGATCGACTACTTGTATGTTGGCGACCGAAATATCCTTGCCCATAATGCCATTCAACGCCCATGCCAGGCGCCAAAGATCTACCTGCTCTTCCGGCCAGTCAAAATGAACAACCTGACCACGGGCATGCACACCGGAATCAGTGCGCCCGCTGAAAATGGCTGTAATCGGACTGCGAGCGAACTTTGCCAGCGCAGACTCCAGCTCGCATTGAACCGTGCGGACTCCGACTTGATATTGCGAGCCGCACAGTTTAGTACCGTCATATTCGATCAGCGCCGCAATTCGCACTTGCTTGCTGCCTCTCAACAAAAGATCGAATATGCAAGCGCAACCTTGCAAGCAAGGACTAGACACCGCTGATATGTCAATGAGCCGATGAGCTTCAGCTCATCGGCTCGCATGTTGGTACATACGCTCGACGCGACAGAATGCACGGACTTATCCGGCTTAGACGAGCTGAATAATGGCCATTTCGGTCGCATCGCCGCGGCGGAAACCGGCGCGGATTATACGAGTGTAGCCACCGCTGCGCTCTTTGTAGCGAGGAGCGGTCTCGTCGAAGACCTTTTTCACTACATCGTTGTCGTAGAGATAAGCAGCAACCTGACGGCGGCAATGCAGCGACTTGGCGATCTGCTTGGCCGACTCGGCATCGCCCTCCTTCGCCTTCTTCGCAACAGCCTCGCGATCTACGACTTGTCCCTTCTTTGCCAAAGTGATTAGCTTCTCAGCTTCACTGCGCAATGCCTTCGCTTTAGCCAAGGTGGTGATGATTTCGTCATGGCGAAGCAGCTCGGTTGCCAGCGAGCGAAGCAGAGCCTTTCGCTGGTCATATGGGCGGCTGAGACGATTGCCTGGTACTCGGTGGCGCATGGTCCTGGTCCTTTTATTCCTAGTTCTTCCCGTTCTCTATCTTTCTCTTTCGAGGTTTCCAACACATTGAAAGGAGCGCGGCATGCCGCGCTCCAATGGTTGCCTACTTATCTTTGGGTGTATCGGACAGAGTCAAACCGAATTGGCGGAGCCGTTCGATTACCTCATCTGCCGATTTCTTCCCAAAGTTCTTGATATTCATCAAATCATCATAGCTGAGCTTGAGCAGCTCGCCCAGTGAATTGATGTTTGCTCGCTTCAAGCAATTGTATGCGCGAACCGAAAGCTCGAGCTCTTCAATCGAGATTGAAGTGTGCTTGCCGTCTGTCGGTGCCGGAATTGCCGCTGCCGGAACCATCGGTCGGCCCGATAGCTCGGCGATTGGCACCAAATGCTCGATGATCTGACGCGCGGCCTGGCTGACTGCTTCGGTCGCATCGATCGATCCATTGGACCAGATCTCAATCGTCAATTTATCGAAATCGGTTGACTCGCCGACACGCGTAGGCTCGACGTTGTAGCTGACACGACGAACCGGCATGAATACCGCGTCGATCGGCAGAACATCGATCGCTTGCTTGTAGTGGCTGTGAGCATCGGCCGATACATATCCGCGACCACGCTCCACGGTAATTTCCGAGCGCAGGCGTCCGCCTTCGGCGATGGTGGCAATTTGCCAATCGGGATTGATGATTGTCACATCGGCCGGGCAGTGAATATCGCGACCGGTGACCGGTCCTGGACGATCGACATCCAGGTGCAGATACTGCGGATCATTGCTGTATGACTTCACGACCAATCCTTTGAGATTGAGCATGACGTCGATTACATCTTCGACAACGCCCGGTACAGTGGTGAACTCATGAGTCACTCCATCGATGCGGACTGCCGTTACGGCAGACCCGTCGAGCGACGAAAGAAGAACTCGTCGGAGCGCGTTGCCGATCGTGGTGCCATAACCACGCTCTAGGGGTTCGATAACGAACTTCCCGTAGATAGATCCGTCGGCCGCGGTCTTATTTTCCAGGCATTTGATCTTGAGAGGCTCCATAATTTCTCCGTCGAATGTGGGCTTGAAGATGGTGGCTTGTCGTCCCAGTTCTATGCTCAATGTTTTCTGTGTGTCCTCACTTGGATGATGTTCTGCTCTTCTGTCTGCCAAGTTTCAGCGCAGAAAAACTGTCGATGCTGATTCAGCGTTAACGCGAATAGTATTCAACGATGAGCGCTTCCTTGATTGATTGATCGAGATCTTCTCTTTCGGGAAGATTGATAATCGAAGCTTTGAGATTTTCCAAATCGGCGTTCAACCAACGCGGCTGGCCGGCAACCGGATTCGCCTCAATCAGAGCTTTGATCAACTTGACGCTTGGCTCAGACACAGAGACGATATCGCCTGGTCTCAGACGATACGAAGGAACGTTGACCTTCTTACCGTTAACTGTAAAATGCCCGTGCAGAATGAGCTGCCTGGCTTGCGCGCGCGACGGCACCATACCTGACTTGTGAGCGATATTGTCGAGTCTGGACTCCAGAAGTTGAAGCAGTCTCAGACCGGTCGGAACCTTCTTTTGACGGCTGGCTTCTTCCATGTACCCGGAGAACTGCTTCTCGAGGACACCATAACTCCGCCGAACTTTCTGCTTTTCACGCAGCTGCAGAGCAAATTCGGTCTGTTTCTTGCGATCTTGACCGTGTTGACCCGAACCATAGCGCCGGCGATCGATCGCGCATTTGGTGGTGTAACAACGCGAGCCCTTCAAAAAGAGCTTCTCTCCTTCGTTGCGACAAAGTTTGCAAACTGAATCCGTATATCTGGCCAAGGCCGAAACTCCTCTGAAAAACTACTTAAACGCGACGGCGCTTGGGTGGCCGGCAACCATTGTGTGGAATCGGGGTGACATCTTTGATCAAAGTAATCTCCAATCCGGCCGCTTGAAGCGCACGGATTGCAGTTTCGCGGCCGGAGCCGGGACCCTTGACCAGTACCTCCACCTGACGCATGCCCTGGTCCATCGACCGGCGAGCTACCGCTTCGGCGGCTTGTTGAGCGGCGAAAGGAGTGCCTTTCTTGGCACCCTTAAAACCGACAGTGCCTGCTGAAGCCCAGGCAATGACCTGACCCTGCGGATCAGTTGAGGATACTATCGTGTTGTTGAACGTCGATTGAATGTGCACAACGCCCTGGAGCACATATCGGCGCTCTTTCTTTTTTGTCCTTGCCTTGGGGGATTTAGCCATAACCTTCTATTCGTTCCTTTTTGCTCTTTCGGTTCCCCGGGCGGCTTTGGAGCCAACCCTTCAATCCTTTCCTGTCTCGTGTCGAAATCAATGCGCGATGCGGCTCAGCACCACATCCGGTTCATTAGCCCTTCGATGGGGCAATTTTCTTACCAGCAACTGTCATACGCTTGCGACCGCGACGTGTGCGCGCATTTGTCTTGGTGCGCTGTCCTCGCGTCGGCAGACCACGGCGATGGCGTTGACCGCGGTAGCAGTTGATTTCGATCAAGCGCTTCACGTTCAGTCCTTCGACCCGCCTGAGATCGCCTTCGACCTTGCCCGCCCAGTTCTTATCGATCTCTTCACGGATGCGATTGACCTCATCTTCAGTCAGATCCTGCACCCTTCTTGTTTCCGGAATGCCAAGCTTTTCGCAAATCTTGCGGGAAGACGCGCGTCCAATCCCGTAGATGTAGCAAAGCGCTATCTCAGTCCGTTTGTGTCTTGGCAGATCAACACCTGCAATTCGAGCCATAATTTTTGTTAACCTTGTCTCTGTTTGTGTTTAGGATTTTCACAAATGACGGCTACTCGCCCTTTACGGCGGATTACCTTACACTTGTCACATATTTTCTTTACTGACGCTCTAACTTTCATTTCACGCTTCCCATGAGGGTTTCGGGATTTTTGCCAGATGCAAAAACAACCGGCCGGGCATTCAAACCATTCCAGCCGCGGACAAACAGAGAATTATACCTCAATTTTTGATTCTGTATGTGATTCTTCCGCGCGTTAAGTCATACGGGGTGAGCTCTACGCGCACTCTGTCGCCTGGAAGTATCTTAATAAAGTTTTTCCGAATCTTGCCGGAGATGTGGGCAAGCACCTTATGCCCATTGTCCAGCTCTACGCGAAACATAGCATTGGGGAGCGATTCCCGGATAGTTCCTTCGAACTCAATTACGCTTTGCTTCGTCATGCAATCACCTCACTGGGGCGTTTTGTAAGGATCTCGGGATCCCCTTCGGTTATCAAAAGTGAGTGCTCGAAATGTGCCGACGGTTTGTAATCTTGCGTAACTACAGTCCAACCGTCCTGCTTCAGCCTCACCCGATCTCCCCCCAGATTAAACATCGGTTCGATCGCTATTACCATACCAGGTTTCAGTTTAGTCCTGCTACCGGAGCGGTAATTGAGGATAAACGGATCCTCATGATAGTTGTATCCAATTCCATGTCCGCCGTACTCACGCACTATACCGTAGCCCGCTTCCAGCGCTACATCCTCGATCGCCCCGCCGATATCATCCAAGGTGGCACCGGGTCGGCACACTTTGATGCCGGCATAAAGCGATCTCTGCGTGTCGGCCAATAGCTTTTCGAGTTTGGCTGAAATTTTGCCGACCGGCACCGTTACCGCGGTATCTCCGATAAAGTCCTCATAATCCCGGCCCTTCCCCCTTGAGCCGGAAGCAGGAGCGTCTTTCGCTCCGTTGAGCATCCGCCTGACGGTCGAGCCGATATCAAGCGAAATAATATCGCCATCCTTAAGCACTCTGTTCTTGTTGGGAATGCCGTGCACGACTTCTTCGTTAATAGAAGCGCAAATGGTGCAAGGGAAATTGCGATAGCCTTTAAAAGTAGGCAAGGCGCCGGCTTCACGTATCAGCTTTTCAGCGCGCTCATCAATCTCCCAGGTGGTGACGCCGGGCGCCACCATTTTCATCAGCTCTTCCAAGACGTAACCGTCAATTTCACCAGCTTTGCGTATCAGCTCAATATCATTGCTGTCGGTCAGAATCATGCCAATACCTTCAACGTCCTCAAAAGGTCGGCAAAGATCTCGTCGGGATCACCTTCACCATCGACCGTGCGCAGTAATAATTGCTTGTCATAAAACTCGATCAACGGTTCGGTCTGCTCGAAATAAGTCTTGAGTCGGGCAGCAACCAGATCTTCGCGATCGTCAGAACGGTGCGTAAGCGGCGAGCCGCAGATGCTGCAGGTGTTCTCGACTTTAGGCGGTGCGAATTTAACGTGATAAGGAGCGTTGCATTCCTTGTTGGAGCAGATCCGTCTGCCGCATATGCGTTCTGTCAAAAGCTTTTCATCCACCTGCAAATTAATCACGGCTGAAAGCTTGCGATTGAGTTCTTCAAACAGATCGTTTAATGCTCTGGCCTGAGCCACATTGCGCGGAAAGCCATCCAGAATGAAACCCTTCTGGCATTCCGGCGTATGAAGCTTCTCACGAAACATGTCGATTAAGATGCTGTCCGGGACGAGCACGCCCTGGTCCATGTATGACTTGGCAGCGACGCCTGCCGCTGTTCCTTGCTTGACAGCTTCGCGCAACAGATCACCGGATGAAAGATGGAGCAAGTCCAGATGTCTTGCCAGCATCTTGCACTGAGTACCTTTGCCGGCGCCAGGCGCGCCCAGAAACAGAATCTGCATTTCTAAATATCCTTCTTTTCGCCCGGCGATTTAAACAGGCCGCGAGCCTGATAACGAGCCGAAAGCGCATGTGTCTTAATCTGACGTTGTGTGTCGATTGCCACGCCCACCAGGATGATCAGCGAGGTGCTGCCGAGCCCCTGCAAGGTGTTTACCATTGTCGCTTGCTCGACGTGAATCGGCAGAATGGCGATAATGCCGACCGCTGAGGCACCGATAAAAATCAATTTGTTGAGCGTCTTTTCAAGGAATTCCGCAGTCGGTCTGCCCGGTCTGACTCCTTGAATCGCCCGGCCGCTTCGACGCAAGTTCTCAGCCATATCGCGCACCGGCAAAACGATCGAAGCATAGAAGAAGGCGAAAAAGACTATCAAAGCGAAATAAAGCGCCGAATGCTCCCAGTGATAGTACGAGAAAGTGTGCACCAGCTCCGTGCCGACGAAATCCACGGCCGACTTGACAACCGGATGCTGGGAGAGCGATTCGAAATGCGGCCCGATGCCAGGCGTGCTGCGGATCAAATCATATGAGGCCTGAGCCGGATTGACTCCGCTCTTGCCGGCAAACGACATGACCGTACTTGGAAACATCAAAAGTGACGAGGCAAAGATAATCGCCATTACGCCCGACGGATTCACCGGCAGGTACATGTAATCATCGGGCGCAGCAAAAGTCTGCCGCCCGACATTGCGCCGAGCACCCAGCACCATGATTTTCCGGACGCCTTGTTGCAGCGCGACGATTAGACCAACGAGCAACAAGAACACCACAATCAAAGCGACGACGCCCCATACCGGAGATTGACCGGTTTGAACCGCATCCCAAGTATTGCGAATCATCACCGGCAAGCGCGCGGCAATTCCCAAGAAGATCAAAAGAGAAGCACCGTTGCCTACTCCGCGTTCGGTGATGGTCTCACCGATCCACATAATGAAGACGGCAGAAGCAGTCAGTATAACGGTTGTATTGATTAAGAAGCCGATCCCCGGAGTGGTCACCACATCAGGATTGTGAATCTGCCCGAGCAGCTTGGCCAACATGAACGATTGGAACAAAGCCAGAAACACCGTGGCATACCGAGTGACTTGTTGCAGCTGCTTGCGTCCTTGCTCGCCGGAATGCTTCTGCAACTCTTCCAGTTTAGGAATGACGACCGACATTAGCTGCATGATGATCGACGCAGTGATATAAGGACCGATCCCCATCGAGAATACCGAAAGCTTATTTAGCGCTCCGCCGGTAAAGAGATCGATCATGCCGAGCAAATTCTGAGCCAATTCCGGGTGTCTGGCAAAGGCGCTGGGATCGACACCGGGAATCGGAATGTGCACACCAATCCGATAGAGAGCAATCATCGCCAGTGTAAACATGATGCGCTCTTTCAGCCCGGCGGCCGAAAGCATCCTGATGAAGTCTTCGATAGATCCGATCTTCTCACCGCGCCGACCAGCCGATTGGGTCATTGACTTCTCTCCGCATTGCCAAAGCGCAACAAAACAGCGCTCCTACTACCAGCAGCTACCGCAGCCTGAATTCGAGCGACCGGCAGATTGCCGCCACTGCTCATTTTACTTCTCTTTCTTCTGGCCAGGTCCGATGATGTCCACACTGCCACCAGCAGCTTCAATCTTACTGCGGGCGCCAGCCGAGACGTGATGCGCTTGCACCTTCAAAGCGACCTTCAGTTCGCCGTTGCCGAGAATTCTCAAACTATCGGTCGGCTTGCGCAGAAGCTTGGCATCTAACAAGCTGTCGGGTGTGGCTTCGGAGTTCGGTGGCAGAACGTTCAAAGCGCCGACGTTGACTTCAACCCAATCACGGCCCGGCACTTCATCGAAGTTGTGGATTTTGGGCAGTCTTCTGTACAAAGGTGTTTGACCGCCTTCGAAGCCGAAGCGCTTGCCTTCACCGGAACGCTGTCCCTGACCGTTCGCGCCGCGCGTACTGGTCTTGCCGTGACCGGAGCCGCGACCGCGGCCGACACGCTTGCGATTTTTTCTGGAACCGGGTACCGGTTGCAGATCAGTTAGATTCAAAGTCATCTCTTCACTCCTTTGCCTTGCGCCTCCGGCTGCTTGCCAACCATCGACTCGGCCATAAATTCCATTACTTATCCGGCTCTATTTACCGGACGAGGCGCGGTTGACCGCGCCCCTGCCTGCTACTTACTTACTTGACTTCGCCTTCTTCACCTGCTCGACTGTCGCATTGGTTAGAGGCTCGACTGTCACCAGGTGATGCACCTTGTTAATCATGCCACGAATCACCGGTGTGTCCTGACGAACCACCGAGCTATTCTGCTTGCCGAGTCCGAGCGCTTGCACAACCTTGCGCTGAGTGGTTTTCTTCGCAACCAGCCCTTTTGTGAGCGTGATTTTCAACATGGATTTACCCTCTCCTTAGCGTTTCGTCTTGCTGACTGCCTGCCACCATCGAGCAAAGCTTAGACCTTACGAAACAGATACTCTTCACGCCAACATCTGGCGGATGCTGATTCCTCTCAGGCGCGCCGCTTCTTCAAACGTGCGCAGCCGTTTCAAACCATCGATCGTCGCACGGGCGACGTTAAGCGGTGAACGCGATCCCAGAGCCTTCGCCAGCACATCTCCCACGCCAGCCAATTCAAGAATCTGACGAGCAGCGCCACCAGCGATGATACCGGTACCCTTTGCGGCCGGCTTCAACATGATGCGGCTGGAACCCTGTTTACCGACGATCAAGTGCGGTACAGTCGCGCCGACCAGCGGCACGTTGACCAGGCTTTTCTTGGCGTCGACGACACCCTTCTGGATAGCGCCGATCACTTCCGCCGCCTTACCAACGCCGATTCCGACTTGACCTTTGTGATTGCCGACCACGACGACGGCTCGGAAGCTCAACTTCTTACCGCCCTTGACCACTTTGGTCACGCGGCGCACTTGAATGATCTTCTCTTCCCATTCGCTTTGTTCGCGCTGGCGAGAATCATCGGGACCGCGACGATTGGAATCGCGTGAGGAAGAACGGCGACCTTTGCGTTGACCTTCACCGCTTTCTTCCGCTGGAACGACTACTTTTTCCTCTTTATCCATTTTTTCCTCAACGTCCGTGGTAGATATTGCCACCGCGATCGAAGACGACCGAGTCGATTCCCTTTTCTTTCGCACGCTGCGCGACCAGCTCGCCGACGGCCTTGGCGCCGTCGCAATTCCAAGACTTATCGACCTTACCTTTCAGCTCTTTATCAAGGGTGCTCGCTGCCACCAGGGTTTTAGCTTCGCTATCGTCGATAATCTGGACGTAAATATGCTTGTTAGAGCGATAAACGCACAGACGCGGACGTTCGGTGGTGCCGGTCAGACGGCGGCGAATACGCATGTGTCGTTTGACGCGAGTAATTTTCTTGTTGGGCTTCTGAATCATAATTATCTGGTCCTTGGCGTTTTGCTCTTCTATTGAATATGGCACTACTTCGTCGTGCCGCGGGACAAAACCTTACTTCTTCTTGGCAGCGGCCTTACCGGCCTTGCGTCGAATTACTTCACCGGCATACTTCACGCCTTTGCCTTTGTAGACTTCGGGCGGACGCTTGCCTCTGATGAAAGAACTCAGGTCGCCGACCGCTTGCTTGTCGATGCCGCTAACGGTCAGCTGGGTATTCTTGGTGACGGTGATTTCCAGTCCGGCCGGCGGAATGACCGTAACCGGGTGAGAATAACCGAGCTGCATGACCAGATTGCGACCTTCCATCGCAGCACGATAGCCGACGCCTATGATCTCCAGATTGCGGGTAAACCCTTCAGTGACGCCTTTGACCATATTGGCCACGAGCGTTCGCGAAAGTCCATGCAACCCGCGCACGACGCGATCATCGGACTTACGCGTCACGAGCAGCCTACCTTCTTCTTGGGTGACCAAGATCTCCGGTCTTAATGTGCGAGACAACTCGCCTTTGGGTCCCTTAATAAAGACGGTCGAGCCATCGATTTTGATGGTGACGCCTTGCGGAACTGGAATCGGTAATTTGCCGATACGAGACATAGGTATAACCTCAATTACCAAACGTGGGCGACAATCTCACCGCCAATATTGCTCTTACGAGCTTGGCGATCGGTCATCAACCCGCGACTTGTGCTGACAATGGCGATTCCAAGTCCGCCATACACTCGGGGCGTCTTCTTGGCCGGACGATACATTCTCAAACCCGGACGAGAAATTCGCTTGATTCCCTGGATAACTTGCTCACCCCGGGGACCGTACTTCAAAACGATTCGCATCTTCTGCTCAGGCGTGCCGATTGACTTCGTCTCGAACGAGGAGATAAAACCCTCGTTACGGAGAAGCTCAGCCAGCGCTACCTTCTGCTTGGAGGCAGGCATCTCAATCGCCGGCGCGTGAACGCGCGCAGCGTTTCTGATGCGAGTGAACATGTCGGAAATTGGATCTGTAACGGGCATTTACTCTCTCCTACCAACTCGACTTCGTAACGCCTGGGATCAAACCTTGGTGGGCCATCTTTCGCAAACAGCAACGGCACAAACCGAAGTCGCGATAATAACCGCGCGGTCTGCCGCAAATTCTGCAGCGATTGTGCAAGCGCACGGCCGGATACTTGCCTTTGGCAGACAGCACCCTGCGCTTCATTTCCTTATCAACCATCGATGTTTTGGCCACGTTCTTGAGTCCTCTTAAAATCCCAAGCGAATCAACTATTTCTTTTTTCGGTTACTTCTTGAACGGCATACCGAGCTCGGCGAGCAGAGCTCGTCCCTCCTGGTCCGTACGGGCTGTGGTGACAATCGCGATATCCATACCGCGCACCATATCAACTTGCTCGTAATTGATCTCCGGGAAAATGATCTGCTCTTTGACACCCAGTGAGAAATTTCCGCGTCCGTCAAACGATTTGCCGGACACACCGCGAAAGTCTCTGATTCTCGGCAGAGCAACGTTGATCAGCTTCGAGAGGAAGTCGTACATACGAGCGCCCCGAAGCGTCACCGATACACCAACTGCCTGTCCTTCACGGAGTTTGAAGGTAGCAATTGATTTGCGCGAACGATTGATCACCGGCTTTTGCCCGGTAATGGCTACGAGATCTTTGACCCCGCCGTCGATCGCCTTAGCATTGGAGGTTGCTTCGCCAATCCCCATATTCACGACGATCTTTTCGACCTTCGGAACCTGCAGATCGTTGCTGTAGCTGAACTGCTTCTTGAGCGCAGCGACCACTTCCTTGTTATATCGTTCTTTCAACTTCATGATCTCTACCCTTACGTATCCATTGCTTCTTTGCAGTGCTTACAGATGCGAACTTTCTTTCCACTGTCTTGAACTTTGTGAGCGATGCGTGTCGTCTTCTTGCAGGCTGTGCAGAAGAGCATTACGCGCGAGGCGAAGATTGCTCCCTCTTTCTTGACGAGACCGCTTTGTCCCATCGGGGTGCGCTGCTTGGTGGCGCGAGTGACCATGTTGATCCCTTCAACTACCACTTTGCCTTCCTTGGTCAAGACACTCAACACTTTGCCTGTCTTGCCGCGTCCGGATGCTTCCGACCCGCTCATGACTTTGACCATGTCGCCGCGCTTGACGTGCATCTTCGGAACAAGATTAGTGACACCCTGTTTGACCAGCGCTTCCGATACGAGCGCGTGCCCGCCCATCTTTACTTTCTTGGGCTTCGGGGCCTTTGTATAGCGAATTTCTGGTTTGACGGCGTGAGCCATTTTTACAGCACCTCCGGCGCCAGCGAGATAATCTTGGTGAAGTTCTTGTCCCGGAGCTCGCGAGCGATCGGACCGAACACGCGCGTACCTTTGGGATTGCCGTCCTTTTGAATGATGACGGCGGCATTGTCGTCGAAACGAATGGTCGAGCCATCCGGACGGCGAACGTTGTTGCGCACGCGCACCACTACCGCGCGCACAACTTCCGATTTCTTGACCGGCATATTCGGCAAGGCGTCCTTGACCACTCCGACGATTACATCACCGACGGTGGCGTAACGGCGACCGGAGCCGCCCAAGACGCGGATACACATCAGCTCACGAGCGCCGGTGTTGTCTGCGCAGGTCAAACGTGTTTGTTGCTGAATCATTAGTTGGACTCCTCAGCTAGGCCAAGTTGCTGCTGAACTCTGCCGGTGATCTCGGTAACCAGCCAAGTCTTCTCTTTGGAGATCGGGCGGCATTCTTGAATGCGCACGATATCGCCGATCTGACACTTGTTGTCGCCATCGTGAGCTTTGAATTTCTTGGTTTTCACGATCGGCTTTTCGTATTTGGGATGCGGAAAGCGAGTCTCGACGGCTACAACAACCGTCTTGTCCATCTTATTGGACACGACCTTTCCGACAATTTCCTTCCTTGGCATTTTTAATCTACCTTCGTTCTACTTGATCTTTCCTGGTGCCTATCTTTCCGCTTTCTTTTCGGTCTCAATTGTGAGCAGCTTGGCCAGGCGCTTGCGTGTCAGGCGCAACTTAGCAGGATTCTCCAGCTTGCGAGCGGCGTGCTGAAAGCGCAATTCGATCAACTCCTTGCGCGACTCGTCAATGCGAGTGCGAATCTCTTCTGCGGAAAGCTCTCTCATCTCACGGACTCTCATTGGGCGCCTCCTATATGACGCTGAACGATCCGGCATTGGATCGGCAGCTTCTGAGCCGCTTGTTTCAAGGACTCAACTGCATCTTTGGCGTTGACGCCGGAAAGCTCGAATATCATACGGCCTGGCTTGACCACAGCTATCCAGAACTCCGGGTTGCCTTTTCCGGATCCCATACGAGTTTCGGCTGGTTTCTTACTGACTGATTTGTCCGGAAAAATGCGAATCCACATCTGCCCACCGCGGCGAACGCTGCGGCTGACTGTTTTACGAGCGGCTTCAATCTGGCGGGAAGTAATCCACGCCGGCTCGAGGGCCTGCAGCCCGTACTCGCCGAATTGCACTTCGACGCCGCGTGACTCACAGCCGGTCATCCGGCCACGATGGTGCTTGCGGTATTTTGTTCGCTTCGGTAAAAGCATGATTAACCTGCCTTTTTGGGACGGCGACCGGATTTGCCGCCTGGACGATCGCCACGCTCACCGCGCTCGCCGCGTTCAGGACGTTGACCTTCTTGTTGTCGCTCAGATTGAGTCTTGACGTTTGGAGGAGACCATTGGCCCGGCTCGAGCTCGCCTCTGAAGATCCAGACCTTGACTCCGATAATTCCCATGACGGTGCTGGCTTGAGCGAGACCGTAATCGATATCGGCCCGCAGCGTTTGCAGCGGAATACGACCTTCTTTGGTCCATTCTGTTCTGGCGATTTCGGCACCACCCAGACGTCCTGACACCATTACTTTGATGCCGAGCGCGCCCGAGCGCATGCAGCGCTGAATCGACTGCTTGAGCGCACGCCTGAAAGCGACGCGCTTCTCGAGCTGCTGCGCAATTGATTCGGCCACCAGTTGAGCTTCAAGATCGACTCGATTGATCTCGAGAATGTTGATGCGAACCTCGACGCCAATGCGATTGAGCATCGCTTTCACCTTTTGGTGAAGAGTCTCGATGCCTTGTCCACCCTTGCCGACGACGACGCCGGGGCGAGCGGTGTAGATCTCGATCTGAATCTGATCCGCTTTGCGGCTGATATCTATCTTCGAGACGCCAGCGTTGGAGAGTTCCTTTTTGAGATAGGTACGGATCCGGTTGTCCTCTTCAATGTGGAAACCGATGTCCTTCTTCTGCACGAACCAGTTCGACGACCATCCTTTGTGGATGCCGAGACGAAAGCCGACAGGATGTACTTTCTGACCCAAGATCTTTCTCCTTAACTTATACGTCAGAGATGACGATGGTGATATGACTGGATTTCTTGAGAATCGGGAACGCGCGCCCGCGGGCATGCGGTTGAATCCTCTTGAGCGTCGGACCTTGATCAGCGAACGCTTCGACTACCTTGAGGTTGCCTGCTTCGGTCTCCGAAATCGGAGTCTTGTCGCTGTTGATCAGGTTGTACATTGCTGACTGCAAAACCTTCTCGACTTCGCGGGCGGCCGCAAACGGCATGAATTTGAGCATCGTTGCCGCTTCGCCGCAAGATTTGCCGCGAATTTCATTGATAACGCGGCGCACTTTCCGCGGCGACATCCTGATCCATTTAGCTTGTGCTTTGCTCTGCATGCTTAGCCCCTCTTTGCCGTCTTGTCTCCGCCGGCGTGTCCCTTGAAGAAGCGGGTCGCAGCGAACTCTCCCAGTCTGTGGCCGATCATCTGCTCGGTGATGAATACCGGCACATGCTTACGACCGTTGTAGATGGCGATCGTATGGCCAATCATGTCGGGCACAATCATTGATGCTCGAGCCCAGCATTTGACCACTTTCTTCTCACCCTTGCGATTCATGTCCTCGATCTTCTTTTGAAGCGAGGCGTGAACATAAGGTCCTTTTTTTAGCGAGCGAGACACTTTCTCCTCCTACTTACTGCGGCGTTTAACGATGTATTTGCTGGACGTTTTGTGCTTGCCACGGCGGGTCTTGTAACCCATGGCAGGCTTGCCCCACGGCGTTTGCGGCTTGCCGCCGATCGGCGATTTGCCTTCGCCGCCGCCATGCGGGTGATCGACTGCGTTCATTGCCACACCGCGGTTGGCAGGTTTGATACCCATCCAACGTTTGCGACCGGCTTTACCGATCCGGATATTTTTGGCGTCCGTATTGCTCAGCTGTCCGATCGTCGCGATGCAATCAACGTGAACCATGCGCATTTCGCTTGAGGGTAAACGCAAGGTGCAATACTTGCCTTCTTTAGCAAGCACCTGAATCTGAGCGCCAGCGGAGCGACCGAGTTGACCGCCTTTGCCCGGCGTCATCTCGACATTATGAACGAATGTACCCAGCGGGATATTGCGAAGCGGAAGCGCGTTGCCGTTCTTGATTTCAGCAAGCGGGCCGGACATCAGCTCTTCGCCGACTTTCACTCCCAGCGGGGCCAGGATATATCTCTTTTCGCCATCTTTATAAACGAGCAAGCAAATCCGCGCATTGCGATTTGGATCGTATTCGACGGTCGATACCACCGCCGGAATATTGTGCTTGTTGCGCTTGAAATCGATGATGCGATAAGCGCGCTTGTGCCCGCCGCCTTTGTGGCGAACGGTCAGGCGTCCCTGGTTGTTACGCCCGGCGCTTTGCTTGAGCGGTCTCAAGAGCGATTTTTCCGGACGGTCGGTTGTGATGTCCGAAAAATCGTTCATCGTCATATTGCGACGGCCGGGTGATGTTGGATTTACTTTCCGGGGTGTCATTGTCTCTCGTTCCTTTTTCCTTTTCCGCGCTTCTTAATCGCGATAGCTGGAATTTCGCCGTAATGACGGCATTATGCGAAGAACAGCTCGAGCGGATCTCCTTCGATCCACACGATCGCCTTCTTACCGTCTTTCGGCGAGCGGCCATGGCGCTTGCTGCGACGGATACGTCCGCGAATGGCGCTGGTATTCACCTTAACCACTTTGGACTTGGCTTTGGGGTAGAGCTCCTTAATCAGTTGCTCGACCGCTTGAGCGATTTCAATCTTGTTGGCATCCTTAACCACTTCGAAAGTGAATTGGTTGAGAGCGGCCAACGAGGTCGTCTTCTCATTGATAATTGGGCTTACGATTATGCTTGCCTGGCGGCTATTCATAGTCTGACTCCAAGTGCTCCGTTCTCTGAACCCTTACTCTTCCGCTTCCTTAGCCTTTTTCTTGGCTTTCGGTTTGGTTTCTGCTTCCGCCTCTTCTACCTTTTTCTTAGGAGCCTTGGCTTTACTTTCCTTGTCCGGCTCGGCATCGCCGTCTTTGGCTTTACCCTTGGTTGCCGGCGCTGCCTTGGCTTTCGGCTTGGCTTCCGCTTTCGGCTTGGCTTCACCTTTGGCCTTGGACTCGGACTTGGCTTTGCGAGCCGGCTTGTCAGCCTTCGTCGCTTCAGCTGTAAATCTCGTATTGATAGCCTCGACCGTTCTTTCCGTGGTCAAGACGGTTTCGCATTCCAGCAGATCCTTGACGTTCAAATCATTGAAGTGAACTACTTTCAAAAGATCGATGTTGCGAGCGGCGCGGTAGACCTTTTCACAAGTTTCGCAAGCGAAATCGAGCACCAGCAACACCTTTTGATCGGCGATGCCCAGCTGCTTGAGAGCGGCGGCGAACTCTTTGGTTTTCGCTTCCTTCAACTCGGAGAAATCCTTGACGATGACCATCGCATCCTTACGGGCAGCCAGCGCCGACTTGATAGCCAGCCGGCGAACCTTCTTCGGCATCGCCTTGGAATAGTCGCGGGGTTGCGGTCCGAAGGCCACACCGCCACCAGCCCAAAGCGGCGAGCGGATCGACCCGGCGCGAGCGCGGCCGGTTCCTTTCTGACGCCACGGCTTGCGGCCACCGCCTGAAACTTCCGCTCTGGTCTTAGCCTTGGCGGTACCGGCACGAGCATTGGCCAACTGGCGCTGCAATGCTTCGTATAGCACGCCGGTATTGGGTTCGATACCAAATACGGTATCGTTGAGATTTACCTCTCCGACGTTCTTGCCTTTCAGATTTACCAACTGAGCGGATGTCATTTACTTATTTCCTCTGTCCGTTCATTTCCTTACGGGGCGAAGCTTTCACACCGTCGCCTCGAAAAACTCTAAAGCTCGCCTAGGGATTCCATTTGGTCTTAGACGGCTTAATTACCAAAAGACCGCCGTCGACACCGGGGGTACCCCCGCGCACGAGCAGCAGTCCTTTTTCCGCATCCAAACGCACAACCTTGAGATGACGCACCGTCACGGTCTCATTGCCCATATCGCCCGGCATGTGCAATCCCTTGAACGTGCGACCTGGAGTGGTGCCAGCTCCGATTGAACCCATGCTGCGGTGGAACTTAGAGCCGTGGCTCATCGGTCCGCGACCGGCGTTGTAACGCTTGATGGTGCCTTGAAAGCCTTTACCGATCGACCGCCCCTGCACGTCAACCAGGATGCCCTCGGAGATGATGGTCTCGGGCTTGAGCGCCTCACCGACGTTGTAGCCGGACAGATCGTCGACACGAAACTCTTTGAGCGGCTTCATCGCAGGCAACTCGCGCTTCTTCATGGCGCCGAGCTCCGGCTTGTTCAGCCTCTTCTCCTTGACCTGAAAGCCACCGACCTGGACAGCCGTGTAGCCGTTGGTTTCTTTCGTCATTTTTTGCGTGACGATATTATTTCCAAGCTGGATGACCGTAACCGGTACCGACAGACCTTCCTGATCGAAGACCGTCGTCATGCCAACCTTTTTTCCAAGCAAACCAATCATTCTTTCAAACCTCTAAGCAGCTTTCTTTAGAGCTTCACTTCAATTTCGACACCGGCCGGAAGATCGAGCCTCATCAGCCCATCGGCTGTCGTCGGCGTCGGATCGTTGATATCGATCAGCCGTTTATGAATGCGAATTTCAAAGTGCTCGCGCGATTTCTTGTCGACGTGGGGCGATCTCAACACGCAATAAATGCGCTTCTTGGTCGGCAGCGGAATCGGTCCACACACGGTTGCACCAGTGCGCTTGGCCGTTTCCACAATCTGCTCAGCAGACTTGTCGAGCAACCGGTGATCGTAGGATTTCAAACGGATACGAATCCGTTGAACCTTGGATCCTGCTGCTGCACCTTCCGTCTTATTAGATGTTTTGGCGCGCGCCATCTTTTATATATCCTCTCCGTCCCGCAATTTATCCCGACTCTCAGCTTCGTTTACGAGGAACCCCTTTGCTCAAGGGTCCTTCGGCATGCGATGGCCGAGGCCATCTCTACCTCAGTCGACGGACAGACCAGCTTTCCGTCGCCCAAACCTCGGGGACCGCCTGCGGCCAGTAGCCGCTCACCGTCCGACCCTGAGGTCAAACCCGCTTGCCATGCGGGCTTCAAGAAGCAACCGCCGACTCGCACCTTCGCCCCGCAAGCAGGTTTCTTAAACCGCTCTTATATTGGAATCGCTCATAGATTCATCAATACGGGACGAATCTCATATTCTAACTAATGTCGCCGGGTGTTCGCCAATATTTATTTCAAAATAACTTTTTGACTCTAGTTCCGTATAACTTCTCAAACCGACGAACAGTCGACTTGATAAAGTCGATCGCAGCCTTCCCTTGGCAATCCGGAGAGCGCAGACCAATTCGCTATCGATAAGATATTGCGATCTGAAATCTCAACCGATATCGGTTGAGATTTCAAACTTTGCCAGCCGGCCATAGCTGTAGATGTGAGAAGAGTAGGATGAATTATGATGCACAATTTAGGATGGCATCGGCAGTTTCATTTGAAAGAACATTGCCGGGGCCACTAGAGCGCGTCTGGGAATTCTAGAGCGATCCCGCCCTTTTGCCCGGATGGTTCGGCAATTCGACGCTCGAGCCAAAGGTCGGCAGGTAGATTAGCTTCATGGCCGGGTATGTTCGAGACGTAATCACCCACTGGCAACCGCCCTCTCGCCTTACATATAAATGGAATGTATTTACTCCAGAGCAAGCGGTATCTGACTATCCGGAATCGTATCTGTCGTTTCAACTGGACCCTCGAGCTGGCATTGTTCTGCTAAGGCTCAATCATTTTCCTGTTCTTCAACGGTTCGAGAAGCGGAATGCCTTGGGCAGGCAGACTGTGCTTGACATGCTAAACACCGCAATCCGGAACGAGACAGTGGAACCTCGCTCCAGCTACATGAAACGAAATGCTGCACGCTACGAAGTCGACCTTGAAAACCGGGTGAACTGAACAGGCATGCTACTGCGATCAACGGACCGGTACGGTGAGACCAATCATTCCTGACCCGACTATATTCTGATCATGCCTACAGGTGTCGCCAATATCTTGCGCTCACGCCGGCAGCCTTACCCAAAAGCTGGAGCCCGCTCCCATTTCGCTGTCGACACCGATCGCACCGCCGTGCGCTTCGACGATTTTCTTGGCGATCGGTAAGCCCAGACCGGTACCTTAGGAGCGCTTGCAATCGGGGGCTTAGACTTGTTTGAACCGTTCGAAAATGATGCTGAGATGAGTTTCCGGAATTCCCCGGCCTTGGTCAATTACTCTCAGCTCGCATAAGCCGTTCTTAAACTCAGCTGAGAGCGTTACGGTGCCACCATCCGGTGAAAACTTGATGGCGTTGGAGAGGAGATTTACGACTGCTTGAATCAGTCGGTCGCCATCGATATTGATCTTTCCATCAACGCCATTAACCACTATCTCCACCTGCCGCTCTCTTGCCATGCCCTCAAGCGCTTGAGCAGAGCGCTCCAGAACTGAAATTACTGATGCGGGCTCCAGCGAAAGCTGCATCTGGCCAGCCTCTAGTTTTTCAATGTCCAGCAGATCGTTGATCAAATTCAACAAGCGCTCGACATTTCTCACGACAATCTCCAGCTTCTGTACGGCTAATTCAGGCATCGGACCAAGCGCACCGACAAGCAACAATTCAGAAACACCATTTATATTGTTGAGCGGTCCG
>CAZSNX010000011.1:4197-23443 GCA_964607945.1 uncultured Candidatus Obscuribacterales bacterium | reverse complement strand
GAAAGTTATTTCCAGCCGCTACGAACCAGCCGTTCGAGCTGAGCGATTTCGAGCTGGGCGCAGCAAGAAGTGCAAAAATGACCAAACACCTGGTCGACCCCTCTACTGATACCGGGAATGGTGCTTTCGGACTTTATCTGCCTTTGATTGGATCTCAAAAGACGGTAGGTGTGGTTGGGATGATCAGCACAGATGGTGATTTCGAATTCGATCAGCCGCACCGCAATTTATTGTTTGCATTTGCCAATCAAGTGGCAGTAGCGCTCGAACGCGCCATACTGTGGAAGTCCACTGAAGAGGCCAATATTCGTGCAGATCGAGAACGCTTGCGAAGCGCCTTGCTCAGTTCGGTCTCTCATGACCTGCGTACTCCGTTGTCTTCCATTACTGGAGCCGCCAGCAGTCTAATTGAAAGCGTGGACGTAATGAGTCCGGAAATCGTCAAAGAGCTGCTTCACTCGATTTATGATGAGGCCGATCGCTTGAATAGGCTAGTTGGTAATCTGCTTGATATGACTAGGCTGCAGGCTGGCGTAATTACTGTCAAGAAAGACTGGAACAGTCTGGAAGAGATAATTGGAGCTGCGATTACAAGGTTGAGAGGGCGACTTAGAGATCATAAGATAGTGGTGAAAATTCCGGATGACTTACCGTTGATCGACGTTGATCCCACGCTTATCGAGCAGTTGTTTATTAACCTGCTGGACAATGCAGCCAAGTACTCCAAGCCCGGAAACGAGATACGGATTTCAGCTCGAGTATCGAATCGAGTTTTGACTGTCGAGGTGTTCAACACTGGATCTGAACTATTGAGTGGTGAGGAATCCAAGGTCTTCGAAAAATTCTATCGAGGCAGGCATACTTTGACTGGGGGCGGGGTCGGGTTAGGTCTGGCAATTTGCCAGGCAATTGTTCAAACTCATGGCGGTAAAATTCTTGCTGAGAATATGTCGGGAGAGGGTGTAAGTTTTTTTGTTACTATTCCGCTCGAGGGTGACGCTCCCAAGGTGGCGCCGGAAGAGGAAGGTGTTGAGGTAAGCAAGTAGGCGGACAGGATGACAGAGCCCAGCACGAGAGTTTTGATCATTGAAGACGAGCCGGAGATCAGGCGATTTTTAAGGGTGTCTCTGTCCGAACACGGATACTCGACGCTCGAGGCCGGAGAAGGTGGTGAAGGATTGACGATGGCTGCTTCGGAGCGGCCTGACCTGGTCATTTTAGATCTTGGCTTACCCGATATGGATGGAATGGACGTTGCGAAGAGAATTCGTGAGTGGTCCAAGGTGCCCATTATTATCCTGTCTGCTCGTGGTCAAGAAACGGACAAAGTCACAGCTTTGGACAGCGGAGCCGATGATTATTTGACAAAGCCGTTTGGTGTCCAGGAGCTGTTAGCCCGCATGCGAGTGGCTTTGCGAAAGTACACGCAAGTCTCCGATGGAGACAAAGACCCAATATTTACCGCCGGCAGACTCAAAGTCGATATGGCCAAGCGATTGGTCTATCTCAATGATGAGGAGATTCATCTCACACCGATTGAATACAAGCTATTGCATGAATTGATCAAGAATGCCGGCGGATTGGTAACGCAGCAGACTTTGCTGAGAAACGTCTGGGGACCGGGTTATGCCAAGGAAGGTCATTACCTGCGGGTGTACATGGGCAATCTGCGTCGCAAGCTCGAAGAAGATCCGGCTCAACCGCAGTATTTAATTACTGAGCCTGGAGTTGGTTATCGATTGCGAATCGGGTAGGCTTTGGCTTCCGGCGGACCTTGTCAGTGGGACTTGCTTCTGGGCAGTATTAAGTCCTGAATGTATCGAATGGAATTTTGAATATGCCGGTATCGATCTGTAGTTTCTTTTTTTGCAGACAAGTAGCTGGCCAGATGCGCGGATGGAAGGCTGGCCAGCTACCGTTTGCGCGGGGCGCAAACTTATCTGCTAAAGAGCTGCAATGTCGTGTCAGGCTTAATTGGTCGGAGACGGCGTTATGACCGGTTTGGAGCCTTTCGAGTAATCAACCGTGTAGTCGCCGTGATTGACGGTGTCGATTGAAGTTTGTGCTCCCTGCCCTCGGGTGAATTGCGTGCTCTGATCGTAGCCGTAGTCTTGGCCGTTGTAGGTACCGGACTTTCCACTGTTGTATTGGCCCTGCCCGGTCTGTGCATTGTAAGCGCCGTTCTTGAAGCCATTATAGGTGTTGCCGTTAGCGCCGTTGAGCTGAGTGTTCGTTTGTCCGTAACCTCCGACACCACGCTGCCAGGCGGCGGCTCGGGAGCCGTGTCCGGTTCCCCCGTTGGCTCCGGTTGCTTGAAAAGCTCCGGCTCCGAAGCCGCCGGCGCCTGGTTGCCAGGCTCCGGCTCGACCGCCACGGAAGCTGCCTCCGTTGGGGCCGGCATATGAGCCTGCACTTGCGCCCGCTCCTCCTTGACCATATCTCCAGCCGCCCGCCCCGGCGGATTGCCCGTATTGTCCACTGCGCGCGAAACTTCCGGCGGTTCCGTTAGCGCCTGAGGTGTAACACCGGCGTGCTTCAGCTGAGGGTGCGCCCATGCTGCTGCTGACTATCAGCGCTGCAGCCGTAAACGCTGCTGCTCGAAATATGGTCTGGTCCATGAATCAACTCTCCTTTGTATCTGATTGGGCGGTTGCTCTTTCGCCCTCTGACTGCACTTACACGGATGCAAAGGAAAGGTTTCGGAATTGTAGATTAATCGTTTGAAGGTTCTATGTTTGTGCCGGACGAAGCCACTTAGTGGTTTCCGGCACTTCAGTGGTCAAAATGAGATTGACAAGCGTTTCTGGATCTGTGGTGCTAATTATTCGTGCCCGATCTTCCGGTCTCAGGAAACCTTCATTCATCGCGTGATCACACATCTTGATAAGGGCACTGTAATAGCCCCGGGTGTTGAGAAGTCCGACCGGTTTTCGATGGATGCCAAGCTGGGACCAGGTCAGTATTTCAAAAAACTCTTCAAATGTGCCGAAGCCGCCTGGCAGGGCAATAAAGGCATCGGCAATATCGGCCATGAGAGCCTTGCGCTCGTGCATGGATTCAACCACATGAAGCCTATGCAGACCGGAATGACCGAGTTCCTTTTCAAACAGAGCCTTTGGAATGACGCCAACAATATCGCCGCCGGCTGCTAGAACGGCATCAGCAACGGCTCCCATCAAGCCAACCGAGCCCCCGCCGTAGACTAAGCCGATCCCTTTATTCACCAGGAATTGCGCCGTCGAGACGGCCGCGTCCTTATACTCGGCAAGAATACCGCTGCTAGAACCGCAAAAAATACAAACTCGCTTTACCATGCGCATTATTGTAAGGCAGTGAGGTTCAACTGAAATGAAATGGGTTGATGTCCGGAAGATTAGCTAGGTTGCAGGAAAGTCGGCGGCTGGCAGAATATACTAATGGCAACCTGTGTGATTACGTACTTATGTTTGAAGTTTTCTCGGGAATAGCGGAATGACAATGGCTACACGCGTCGATCTAGATGGCACATACAAGCTTGAATTCGCATCCAATCTCAATTTTAGAGGTAGCGGTCTCGTTACATTAAGCAACGGCAAATTCAAAGGTAATGACCAGTCGTTTGAATGGCGCGGCACCTATGAAGTAAAGAATGACGAACTGCATGCGGAGATGCATGTGAAGCAATTCTCCGGTGGCATATCGATTTTCGGAGTCGTGTCTGATTTCGATCTGATCGTCAACGGTCCGGTGGAACTTCCACGCATGACGCTGAAGGGCTATCGAAAGGAAGCTCCTGAAGATAAGTTTGTTGTGCTGATGACCAGGTTTCAAGACTCTAACGAATTGGTTTAAATTGCTGTTCGTCCTGCATCAAATGAGAAGGACTCTTTTTGTAATCCTGGCAGCAACACTTGCCCTTACCGGTTCAGTCGGTTCGGGTTGTCCTGCCGGTGCAACTCCTAATAATGAGATCAGATCAAGCATAGACAATGAAGGGCGAGTCTCTACTGTGACGATCGAGGTCGGTCCATTCGATCTTCATCGCAAGTATCGTTCGATGGAAGGTCCATATGTGTCGCAAGCGCTGCGGGTCTCGGATTTGGTTTTTTCAGAGAAGATCGCCTTGCCGGAAGAGATGGTGATATTTATTGAACCGAACGGTGGAAAGCCAAGTTTGCCACCAGCGATGAACGGTATTGAAGATAGCAAGAGAGAGCCCACGGCTGCCGCAATGTCCAATTCAGACAGCAAGCAGGTTGCTGTGCAGGCGACTGCCAACCCGGCCGATGGCAAGGCTGACGCGGAGCCTGCGATCAGCATCCCTTCCGGTGCTGCAGGTAAATCAAAATCTCCGGTGGCTAAGCCGCTCGGTTTGATTGATACCGGTGCTACAGCCAGAGAGCTTTACTGGTTTAAGGGCTTGAAGTTGGAAGTGCTCGACGAGGACGGTCACAAGCTTCCGACAGCCGAGTTTATCTGCCATTTAAATATCGATGTGGATTACAAGCTTCGCCGAGAGGCGTTCGAGAAGTCCGATGTTTATAGTAGCTCGCGCCTGATGACTTTGACACAGGGTCAGACCGAGTTTTATTTTCCACCTGGATTTGCGGTGCCAGTTGCCAGCGATGAACAGTGGAAATTTGTCTTTCAAGCTGCCAACCGGACAACTTTGCAGCATAGAAGAGTAAAACAACTGTGCACGCTGGAGTTCATCAGGGACTCTGATCTCGCCAAGCCGATGAAGGCTTTGCTCTGGTACAACCCCTACATCGCAGTAATAGTCGACAAGGACAATGGAAAGTATCTAGAGTCGCAAGAGCATGATTGCCTGTCCAGGTCGGTGGGAGAGAGTGCTGACAACATGGTAAAGGGTACCGATTTCAAGGATGCACAAGGCAGGATGGTTAACGGACACTTTGCCGTTCCGCCCGGCATTACGACTTACAAAGCGCCAATCCTGGATGGACGCAACGCTGGATTCGCAATGCGAGATCGTAAGATCCATGCGGTCTGGTCGCATGTTCATCCGTTGTGCACCAGCTCTTCGCTCATTATGTGCAATGGCAGAAAACGCCGGACGGTCTTTTCGGTTGCAGTCACCACAAACACCAGCAACGGTTTGGAGATTACTCACATTGATGACATCATTTCGCAAAAGGGCATAAAACTTGGGCGTGGGAAAGCCTATGAGTTGGAAGCAACTTACGAGAATCCAACTGGAATGGTGCAAGATTCGATGGTGGCGCTCGGCGTGTTTTGTCATAACGACTTGTTCAAGAAGCCTGATTGGTCTACCTGCGCAACTCGGCAATCAGTTGGTGAAAGCAACGAGCAAGACGGCAGTCCAGGCTCGCACGACAAGAGATTCTGTGGTATCAAACCGGAGCTTCACTGAATCTGGTCGAGCTGCCCGTCTTGTTGCTGTTTGAGCTTTTCTTCGAAACCGAGGATCGTGCGTGCCACCACGCGCGGAATGTGATAAATCTCCTGGTCGTGAAAATTGGACATCCCAATCACTATCAATTTTGAGTTTGGAACAATCAGAATTGAAGATGATGCGCCGGGATGCCCGCCTCTCATTGCTACGTACCGTTGTCCGCCATAGTAGTCATCGACTCTCGTACCCCATCCGAACGCCCATGGCGCGGTTGTGCCATCGGGAAGCTCCGGTCGGTCGTACCACATAGCCCGATAGGCATTGGCGGAAAGCATCTTAGCGTCGAGCAGCGCTTGAGCGTAGATGGCAACATCGTCCGAGTCGCTGGCGAGCATGCCGGCTGCAAAAGTGTGAGCGGGCGGTTTGTGCTCGGTGGCTTTCACCTCTTGATGCTCCTGATCGAAGATGTATGAGGTTGACACCAAACCGGTCGATGCAAGCGATTCGGTGGTGCCCGTATGCTTCATCCCAAGAGGGTCTAGAAATGCTTGCTTGATGTAGGTCAAATAGGGTGTTTTTGTCACCTTTTCAATCACATTGCCAAGCAATCGGTAGGAAGGTTCTGAATACACGTATTTGGTGCCTGGCGGAAACTCAAGCGGTTGCCCTTCGAGCAGTTTCAACTGATCGGTCCAGGGTAGCTTGTTATCCTGATCTCTCGGGATACCAGCCGTCATTGTTGCTAACTGCCGAATGGAAATCTTTTGCCAAGCCGGTGGCAATCCATCCAAGTAATGATCCAGCGTATCGCTCAGTTGGAGTTTCCGCTGATCGGCTAAAAGAAGGATCGCTGCTGCCGTAAAAGTCTTGGTGACTGCCGATAATCCAAATACTGTATGCGACGTCACCGGTGTATGCTTTTCGAGGTCGGCGTAGCCGTAGCACTGCTGCATCAGAACTTTGTTGTCTTGAATGACAGTGAGGGCATAGCCCGGGCAATGCAGTTTCTTTAGCCTGGGCTCTACTACTTGATTGACACGACTCTCCACTGTCTGCGGCGAGACATCGGGTAACTTCTCACTTGTGCAGCTGCTCGAAAGAAGTGCAAATCCGACCGCAGCGCTGACCAAAAACTTGAGTCTCATCCGACCTCTCCAAATCGCCCGCCAGCCTAATAGGGTAACGCATCGGCCAGCACCGCGCTTCCTATTTAGCGAATTGCGGCTCAAGAGCGGTCCAGAGCGCTTTCATTTTAGCGGCTTCGTCCGTGCGGCTTAAGTTCTCCAACATCTTCCAGTACTTCTTGGCGGTGTAATAGACATCCCAGGATTTTGGACCCAGTACTTTTGTATAGATCGATAGAGCTTCTTTATACAGCGGGTCTGCTTTATCGTACTTTCGGTCGTCTCGATAAGTGTTTGCCAGCGCCACGCAAGTAGCAGCAATCTCTTGGTGTTGAGGTGGATAGAGTTTTCCCTTTAGTAGAAGTGAGCGTTGCAAGTAGTCTTCCGCTTCGGAGTAGAGCTTCTGCTTGTAATACATCAAGCCAAGGCTGTGCAGGATGACCGCCACGACCGGATGCTGGTAGCCGAAGGTCTCCTGCGTGACTTTTAGAGCCTCTTGATACATGCGTTGCGCTTGCTCGTACTTACCCAAGGCAGTATATACATCCGCCAATTGATACAAGGAAATCGGATATTGCGATGTTCGTTTCTCCGATTGAATCTCGACAGCCCGGGCAATTAGCGGTTCTGCCTTTTCATATCGACCCAACGCTGCTTCTACTCTTCCGAGATTATTCATGGTGACTGCCAGGTCGGTCGAATTGCCAGGCGCTACCTGCTCCATAATGCTCAGCGCGTGTTTGTATTGAGCATCTGCCTCTTCATAACGATGCCGTGCTTCGGCGAGCAATCCGAGGCTATTTAACTGCACGGCAACCTGTTTGCTTTGTAGCCCGTAAGCCTTTTCCTTGATCTGTAAGGCGCGTTTCATACGGCGTTCGGCTTCATCGTACTTGCCTTCCTTCATGTCAAGCTCTGCCAATCTACCGAGTGTGTTTGCCATATGCGGATCGTCGGGACCCAGCTTTTCTTGCATTATTGACAAAGCCTGCCCATAAAGTCGCTCGACTGATTTCAAGTCTCCTTCGGTCTCCTTAATCTGTCCGAGATTGGTAAGTACGCTTGCAACGTAACGGTGCTGTGGTCCAAGAGCGGACTGATAGATCTCCAAAGCCCGATTGGCCATCTGCTCTGCTTCCTTGCTTCTGAGAGTTTGATTGAGCAGCAATGCCAAACTGTTGAGACTGCCGGCCAAGCGAATGTCTTCTTTGCCGAACTTTTCTGCCACAGACACAGCTTGTCTGTAGTAATGTTCGGCTTCCGTCAGCTGCCCGGCCTTCTCGGCTTTGTCTCCAGCTTTCTGATTCGTTCCCCACTGGACATTGGCCGCCGGCGATTCAGTGCCTGAGTTGTCTTGCTGATTGGCCGATGGCTGAACCGATACAGCCGATGTCGGGGGCACGGCGCTGGCAATCACAGTAGGTGACGTTGAAACCGCAGTTGTCGCCTGTGGGAGCAGAGCTAGTTGCGGCGTCTCGTCGACAGCACCGCTGCGCGGATCGCCTGGCAGGGCTGCAAGCACCAAACCGCTGCCTTCCCATTTGCTCTTCATTACCGGTGTTTGCGCTCTGTGAATTCGCTGGGCATATTCCTGCACCTTCTCCCGGCAGTAGTTAAATGCATCGGCGAGTTTTGTGTACACTCCATGCTGCCTGAGCCCCTCAATCAGGTAGTGGGTAAAAACTCCATTATTTAGCGCAGAAGATTCGGCTGACGTCTCATCCGGTTGACTGGAGCAGATTACGAGCTGATTGGTTCCGTGCACAAACTCGTCGACATCCAGGCTGCGTTGTTTGAAAGCACCGGTCGGGTCAGGGTCTGTTGCTGCTCCGCTGAAGCAAGCATCAAGAATGACCACGATGCGATCGGACTTGATTCGCATCCGGATCATTCGAATGATCTCCTGAGTCGCAATGCCGGTTGCGTAAAGCGAACGCAGGTCTGTATCGTGAGCAATAACATAGTTAACCCCTACGACATCAGCATCAGGCGGGCTGCCATGGCTGGAGATGTATAGCACTACCAAGTCGTCCGGACCCACTACGCGAGGCAGCCATCGGTCTCCCAATTCCTCCAGGATATTGACACGAGTAGCGTCACTGTCGGTCAGGAGTTTGACGTGGTTAGGGGCGAATCTGGCCTCCTTTACGAGGTAGTTGCGAAAGTCTCGGGCATCCTTTGCTGCGTAATGAAGATTGTGTCTGGGATCTTGAAACTCACTAATCCCAACAATTAACGCCCATTTGTCTCTTATCGGACGGTACTGGCTCGCGCCGAACGAGGCGGGAGCTGAACCGCTGAACATCAACAAAAGACTAAGTGTAATTCCGGTCAGTCTCTTGAACCATTGAGAATTCATCAAAGCCGACCCTGGCAAAGGTGTTAATTCAAAGATCTGTTATACCCGCAAGTGCCTGTGATCAATACAGAGGGATTATTTCGTGTCGTATTACCTTTCAACAATCTGAATAGGCAGATCTGCTTGCGGGTATGAACAGTAAGAATCTGCAAGTACGGGGTTAGGTTTAGATGAAGGCGAAGCTAAGCGGTCTGCTAATCAGTATTGCCTTTTTGCTCGGGCAGCAGTGCAATGGGCAGGATTCCACCTGGGACAAAATGATGAGCGATGCTTCACGAGCTGCAAATTCAAAGCAAACTGTTCAAGCGCAGCAACTCTATGAGAAGGCGTTGGTTGAAGCTAAGAAGTTTGGGCTGAAGGACCCGCGTTTGGACAAGACCTTGCTGGCTATGGAAAGGTTGTACGAAGATCAGAAGAACTGGTCGGCTGCCGAGCCTTACTGCAGGCAGGTGCTGAGCCTGCGTGAAAAAACGATGGGTCCCGATCACTTGGCTTACGCTCAAAGTGTCAACAATTTAGCGGTTTTGCTTAGTTTACAGAACAAGTATGCCGAAGCTGAGCAGAACTATCAGAAGGCCTTGAAGATCGTCAGCAATGCTCTGGGCCCGCAGAATAAGTACTCGGCGATGATCCTGGAGAACTACGCGCCGATGCTCAGGAAAATCAATCGAACTGCCGATGCCGAGAAGGCTGAGAAGCAAATAGCCGAGATTCGAATTGCCGAAAGAGACTTGGTAGTGGCGTCAATGCCGGCGGAGGCAGGCTCCGCTACAGTTGGGATTGGATCTGTTTCGGCCGGCAGGCAGGGCGTAGTTGACGAAGATAGCGACCAGCCTGCTGCTCCTTCCGGTTCAACAGCGAGCGCTGCACCACCACGATCGCGATTCTTCGATCAAGATGTTGACGAAATGCTGGCAATGTCCGGACTAAGCACTCAATACATGCTGGCCGGTGATGAGTATCGGGACAAGAAGGATTTCAAGCATGCCGAGAAACTTCATAGAATGGCTTTGGAAGCGGCACAATTGAGTGCTGGACCAAGAAGTATGGAGGCAGTTCTCTGCACGGGCGACCTTGCCTTGGATTTAGAGGAGCAGCAGAAGTTCTTGCAGGCCGATCCGTACTTCAAGCGGCAAGTAATGATCTATGCTCACATGCCGCAGTTGGATCCCTGGCGCCTGGGTATCTATGCCGAATCTTATCGTGACAATCTGCGCAAAATAGGAAACAACAGCTTGGCCGATCAGGTCGACCAGTTCGTAAAGCATGTCGACGATTGGATAAACGAACCATCATCGAGAAACAACAGCTATTGTGCCTGGTTGCAAGAGGGCAAACAGCCCGAATCGACAGCTTTTGCAGCGTATCAGAAGGATCTCGAACGGCGCATCCAAGAGCATTGGACTGCACCATATGGAGAAGGAGTGGCACCGCCGGTAGTAGTTTTCACGATCGATCGTGATGGGAGTATTTCTCATCTGGAAATGCTGCACACTTCAGAATCCATTCCGATCGATCAAGCAGCTCTCAGAGCGGTTTCAAAATCTGCACCGTTTCCTCCGCTGCCTCCGGAAACCAATTTCGAAGTTCAAGTCGAGTATACATTCGGTCGCACCGGCAAGTGTGTAGTGCATCACCAGTAAGGGCAAATGCGACCTCTTGAAATGCTAGTTGTGGCAGCGACATTGGTTGGCATTCTTGCCTTTCGGAGCGGGCTGATTAATCGCTCAAAAAAATATATGCTGGGTGCTATAGCCATTCCGGTCGTATGTGCAATTCTGCAGGCGAGTATTGAGCATCCTAGATGGCAATTAGCTCCCTGCTACATCTCCGTGTGTGCGCTTCTAACAGCGCTTATAAGCCAGTTTCGCACAACTGGTTCGGAGCGACAGCTTCCCAGGCTATTGAAGCAATTTGTTCCATTCAATTGCTTACTTGCAACCATTGCAGCTGTCCTATGCTTGCTGATTCCAATTGTGCAGTTACCGGTTCCCACCGGACCGTACCGTGTTGGGACCGTGAGTTTTCAACTCAAAGATAATAATAGGCGCGAAATATTTTGCAAAGATGCCAAAGAGAAACGGCGCGTGATGATTCAAGTCTGGTATCCGGCGGGAAATTCCGGCGGACAGTTAGCACCATTCATGCCTTATTGCCCTGATGTACATCCGTTTCTCAGCGCTCCCATTTGGTCTGTGGTTGCAAGTCATCTGTGGCTCATTTCAACGAACTCTCGTATATCTGCACCAATATTGCGTAGCCAACTGAAATTCCCTGTTCTGATCTTTTCTCATGGAATTATGGGGGGAAGGATTCAGAATACAACGCAGGCGGAGGAGCTTGCTAGTCGAGGCTATATAGTTGTCGGGATCGACCACACTTATGATGCTTCGTTTACGATACTGTCCGACAATGAAAACATTCCCTCCGGGTTGTTGTCCAACAGTCTTGGACCGGAAGAAAATACGGTAGTAAAAGTTCGCGATAACGGGCTTGCTGTCCGCGTGGCCGATACACGCTTCGTGCTTGATGAGCTGACGCGCTTGAATAACAGCGATTCGCTCGGCGTGCTTGCAAATAGTTTGGATTTGGAGCGAGTTGGCATATTCGGGCATTCATTCGGTGGTGCCACCACTATCGTGACTTGTGCCGTAGATAAACGATTCAAGGCTGGTCTGGCCATGGATGGTTGCATAGCTGATGAGCAAATACGTTCTATCAATAGACCTTTGTTTGTGATGCAAGCGCCGCGAAGCGGTGATGACCCAATTGGTGTTAAGCGATTGTCGAAGAAAGTGCATGCGCCATTTTGGGCTGTAACCATAGACGGGACAGCTCACGGTAATTTTACGGACCTAGCCTTTCTCAGCCCGGCTCACCGATTATCTCTTTTGACCGGTTCTATTGATCAGCGCCGGGCCTTGCGGATAATCAACGCCTATACAATTGCATTTTTTGACTTTACCCTGCTGGGTAAACACTCTGCCCTATTGGACGGACCTTCAAAGGATTATCCCGAGGTCAGTTTTGACTCGAAAAATGTGGCGGTTGAGCTTTAACTGTTGATTTCTGTTGCCGCTTTTACGAGGGTGTCTGAATGCGCTGGGCCGCCAGGAGACGTCTTCTTTGAAGCTGATTTTAGAGGATCGAATAAGCCGAAGTAATCAGCATCGAAGTAAGAGGAGTAGGTTTGCAGTGTGGATAAGGGTAGTTCTGCCAACGAAACCCCGACCTCTCTTGAGCGCTTGACTACTTGCGCTACGGTCTCGTGGGCAACCCGAAAAGGCATGCTTTTAATTACCAGATATTCGACTATGTCCGTTGCCATAAGTTCGGGATCGCTGGCAGCTTTGGTCGTGCAGTCCACTTGAATCGGCATGGACCGTACCGCTACGTGCATCACATCGAGACACATTGATATGGTCTTGTAGGCCCGAATGACCGGACCTTTGGTTTCCTGCAAATCACGGTTATACCCGAGCGGAAGACCCTTCAAAGTCATCAATAAATTTACCAGTTCTCCTACAGTTGCACCGGTCTTCCCTCTTACTATTTCCACCGGATCCGGATTTTTCTTTTGAGGTATCAGGCTGGAAGATGTCGTGCAATTGTCACCGAATTTGATGAATCCGAACTCGCTTGTGTTCCAGATAATGAGGGTCTCACTTAATTGCGATAGGTGCGTGGAGCAGAGTGATGCTGCCATCAAGAAATCTGCGGCAAAGTCTCTGTCGGTTCCAGCATCGATTGAATTCTGGAAACTATAAGACATCTCGAGATGTGCAGCTACCATTGCCGGCTCAATTGCCAACGACGTGCCGGCCTGTGCTCCTGCGCCTAACGGATTGACGGAAGCGCGTTTGCGGGCTTGCTGGAATCGTTCGAGGTCACGTTCGAGCATTTGATGGAATGCAAGCATGGCATGAGAAAAGAACACCGGTTGCGCCCTTTGCAAATGGGTATATCCTGGCATTACAGTGTGCGGATACTCGGCCGCCTTCTCTAGGAGCGTCCTTTGCAGAGCGCGGATTGAGTGACAGATCGTTTCCGTTACATCAATTACGTAAAGGCGAAAGTCCAGAGCTACCTGGTCGTTTCGACTGCGCGCAGTATGCAGTCTGAGTGCGTCCTTACCGATCAGCTCGGTGAGTTTCTTGTCAACGTTTATATGGACGTCTTCATACTCTGCTGAGAGAGAGAACTCATCGTGCATTCGCTATCTCGGCACGTCGCCATTCGGGCAATCCATAAACTGCGGTTGTCAAAAAAAGGTGGTTGCGGATGAGTGAATTCATACCATGCATCGTACTGAGCAGGATCTCGCAGTCTGAAGTCCGCACTTAAATCAATCGTCCTTTGCTGTTCCGGGCAGCCCTCTTTAAGCCGTTCTGCAGCATGTCCGTGCGGTAAGGCTAAAAAGATCAAATCGCAATACGCAAGTTTGTCCTGGCACAGTTGCTCGTCAATGAATGGTTGATCGAGACAGCCGGTAAATGATGGAAACAGGCTTTAAAATGGCTTGCCAGCGTAAGTGTGTGAAACCAGCGCCTCAATGGCAACGTTTGGATGCCGGACAAGCAACCTGGTCAATTCTTGACCGGTATAACCGCTGGCACCAAAGATGGCTACTCGAAGTTGGTCTTTCATTCTTGCCTGAGTTGCCGAAAGGACTCAAACTATTGTGGATTGATTACCAGTGCGTTAGCGTTACTTCCCGACGAGCCAGGCATCGAGCGTGGGCGGCTCCATGTAGACGCTGTCTCTTGCTGCCCAGACGGGAGGCAAGTTGATTTGTCGGCCGCCTTCAAGTATTGCCACTGGCCCGTCTGCCGATACTACCACTGCCAAAGACTGTTGGCAGTCCGCTGTGAAGCGTAAGGCAGAATTGTACCTGGCACCGCGGGCGCGGTCTTCTCCTTCGACTGCCTTACCGTCTAGAAGGCAAGCAAAGGCATGCAGCCTGCCGGAGGAGTCGAGATGAAGTGCTCCATCTATGCGGGACATTCCCTCCACCAGGTCTACGCTGTCGGAGAGCAATAGTGGCTGTTCGAGAGTTTGCCCGGGTATGGAGCGCATCGGAGAACCGAAATCGACCACGATTGTGCAGCCATGTCCCAAATCTTGAGCTACTTGCACGAGATTGGCGATGCCGTGGAGCAATTGAGAGCCCGAGGTCGGATCATTCAGTTTCCGCGAGATTGAGGCCTGAAGTTCCTGCAATTGAGGCATTCTGCCGAGACCTGAAAATTCTCCTTCTAAGAACGTACAGATCAGTTTTTGCCCAAGCGAAACCTCACCGTGTCCATGGCGAAATCTTGCTGCTACTGCACTTTCAGGCACAGGTCCGGAGCCAATCCCCAGAATAGTTTGGCCATCCGAGATTAAGAAGCGATCGGTTCGCTCGACCATCGTCAAGAGTTTCCTTGCATGCTTGTGATCTTTGATGGAAGGTCCGGTGCCGTCAGGGAACCTTACGATCGAATCAAGCGAGGCAAGTGTTTTGCTACTGACGAATACCAGAGAACCGGTTGCAAGCTTTCCCTCCTCATAGGTAGTCGAGATAGAAGCGATCGAACTCAAGATATCTTCAGGACGAAATCCGGGTTCGCCGCGCAGAATCTTGCGAAGTTGAAAGAGTAGGTAGTCGGAAATAGCGTAACGTCCGTAAGACTCCAGTGTATGTGTTGCCGAGCTGGTGAACAGGCTGGTTCCGACCGCCAGTTCATGCGCCAGTATCCAGGAAGCTTTTGCTAGCCACTCCTCGATTGGACCATCAGAGCATAGTGCTGGATGGGCAGCTGCAAACCACATCTGATAAGAAACTGCTGACGACTGGCGACCACATGAGATCAGACCGGGCAAGACCGGACCGGTGCAATTGTATGCTGAGCCCGCTCCAGCCGAAAATGGCGGATGTTGGCGCCACTCTTGTGAATCAATATAAAACTGCTTCAGCTCCGATTTGTAGGATGAGAGCAAACCATGCGGGTCAAACACGAAAATCGGGCCGTTTTCCTGGTTGGACAACAAAAGTGCTACCCGGCTCTGACCCATAAATCGAGACAAGCCACGGCGCAACCCTTCAATCACTTGAAAGATGAGAATCGGCATGGCCAATTCGTTGAAGTGCAGATTGTCAGCTGGTCCAACTCGTTCGCCGAACATGCTTAACATCATCCGTCAGAAGCCCCTTTTACGCCATCGTATATTCTGCTCGAGTGTGCGGCAAGGGTTGCCCGGAGGGTAACCCAATGGCAGCAAGGATCGAACGGAGGGCAGAATCATCAGGGACCTCCCCTTCCATGGTGTCGGCCGAACCTTGCTCAGCCTTGAGTTTAACGACCAAAGCTTCTCTTTGCAACGCTGTTCGCTTAATGAACTGAACCGATGGACGACATTGTCAACCAACGGCTGCCGGTCGAATCCAGGGCTGGTGCGAATGCTCATGCTATTGTTTGCATGCTCCTTTTGTCTAGTGTAACTTCCATGGGCTTGCATTCAATGAAGTTGAGGCTGATTGATTACATTGGCGTTCTGATTTGCTGTTGTGCTCAGTTAGGCTCAGCACGTGCTGCCGAGCTTGTTGCCAAGAAAGCTGATCTGATCCTTACCGGCGGCGCTGTCTACACGATGGATGCATATCGCCGGTGGGAAGAGTCCGTGGCAGTGGCGGATGGCAAGATCATCTATGTCGGATCAAACGTCGGTGTTAGGGACTACCAGGACGGGCACACCAAGATCATTGACTTGAAGGGCAAAATGGTAATGCCGTCCTTTCAAGACTGTCATGTTCATCCGATCACCGGAGGTGTCGAGCGACTGCAGTTGGATTTAAGTACTTTTACGACCAGTGCAGAATTACTCGATGCGGTCAAGAAGTATGTCAAAGCAAATTCCAATCAAGAGTGGATTGTGGGAGGCGGCTGGAAACTGCCGGTTTTCCCGAATGCGAATCCAAGCAAGCGCTCTCTCGACAAGATTGAAAGCGAAAGGCCGGTTTATCTTGAATCAGAGGACGGTCATTCTTGCTGGGTAAATAGTGCGGCGCTCAAGATTGCCGGTATTACCAGGGACAGTGTCGACCCTCCGCATGGTCGAATCGAGCGAGACAAGAAAACCGGTGAGCCATCAGGCACACTTCGTGAGAATGCCTGTGAATTAATTGGCCGCCATGTACCCAAGCCATCACTGGAGAAACGCCTGGAAGCGCTGAAGACCGTTCAAGCGAATTTCAATAAGCTCGGTATTACGGCTGTTCAGGATGCCTGTGTCTCTGCCCGCGAGCTCGAGACATATCGACAACTGGACCGGCAGGGAGCGCTGACACTAAAAGTAGTGGCATGTTTCTTTGTCGATCCGTTAAGAGGGGCTGAGCAAGTCGAAGATTTGGTGAAGCTTCGGTCGGAGACTGCCAGTAAGAACATTCGAGCAAGCTCGGTGAAAATGTTTGCAGATGGAGTAATAGAGGCGCATACTGCTGCTATGTTGCGTCCGTACATGAAAAGCAACGGGCAGACCGGAGCGCTTAACTTTTCGCCCGACAAGTTTGCTCTTTTAGCCCAAGCGCTCGATCGAGAGGGATTTCAGATCCACATTCATGCCATCGGTGATCAGGCGGTTCGAGTCGCATTGAACTCGCTGGAAGCTGCCAGTGAAGCAAATGGGCGTCGTGATTCCCGTCATGAGATAGCCCACTTGCAAGTAATCGATCCGGCCGATCGAGCGCGCTTTAGAAAACTGGGCATAATTGCCAACTTTCAGCCGTTCTGGTCGCAAGGAGATCAGTACATGAAGAAGCTAACCGAGCCGGTGCTGGGTTCTGCTCGAGCACAATTGCAGTATCCGATCGCCTCAGTTTATAAGACCGGCGCGATGATAGTAGGCGGCAGCGATTGGCCTGTCACCAGCGTAAATCCTCTTGACGCAATTGAAGTGGCAATGACGCATCGAAATCCCGGCGATACCAAGACTCCTGTTTGGAATCCCGGAGAACGAGTGGAGCTTCCGGCGATTCTGACCGCTTACACAATAAATGCCGCTTATGCCAACTGGCGCGAACTGGAAACTGGTTCGATTGAGACCGGCAAATCAGCTGATTTGATAGTTCTGGACAAGAATTTGTTTTCGATCCCGCCGCCAGAGATTCACACAACGAAAGTGCTGCTAACTCTCCTTGATGGCAGGGAAGTTTATCGTGACCCAGCATTGACCGAGCGCTAGACGGTTTCCGGTTTGCCGCTTTCGATCGAGCGCAATACTGCGGCGATTGCTTTCATCTGCTTATAAGCGTCTTCAATGCCATGCTCAACCGGTGAGTCGTTTAGCACACACTGAGAAAAGTACTCGACTTGCAAAATGTACTGATTGCAAGCGGGCAATTCGACCGGTTGTTCATTGACAAAAATGGTTGCCTCTTCAGGAGGTTGCCATGCTTTGGGAAAGTAAATTCTCCCTTTACTTCCGACTATTTCGAGGTCGGTTCGAAATGGTGAGTCGAATCCACAGTCGATCAGCGCGACTCCCTCCGGAAATTCCAGCATTCCCGCCACATTCATGTCTACTTTGTATTCGGGATGGACAAACCCGCGGGCATTTACGGTCGCCGGCTCTGAGCAAAAGTAATAGCGGGCTGAACTAATTGGATAGCAACCGGCATCCAAAACGCTGCCTCCGCCCAGTACCGGGTCGCAGCGAATGCTCAAGTCCTTGAGTTGAAATGTAAAGGCCGGTCGCACCAGGCGAACATCACCGATCGCTCCTTCTTTGATTGCCTTCCTGGCGTACTGGTGCTGAGGATGATGACGCCACACGAAAGCTTCCATTACTTGCACTTTGGAATTTCTTGCCAGAGAGTAAACTCTTTCGGCTTGAGAAAGACTAACGGTGAATGGTTTCTCGCAAAGAATATGTTTGCCGTTCGCCAGCGCCTTAAGCATCCAGTCGGCGTGCAGTCCATTGACTGTGGTGATGTGGAGCGCATCGATTTCAGGATCGTTTATAAGTTCCTCATAACTTCCGTAGGCACGCTTGACACCGAACTCGGATTGAAATGACTGAGCCTTTGCGAGCGTGCGGCTGGCGATTGCGACTAACTCTGTTGAACTCGCCTGGAACATTGCCGGGATGGCGCGCCGAAAGGCGAATGATGAACAACCCAGCACTCCCCACTTAAGTCTTTTCACCTCACTGTTCCTTCCGCCATCAAAGTTATCGGCACCGCCGTTGTATTGTATTCGGTTTGTTCCTCCTTGAAACAGTAAGCTGTTAACGTCACTTTTAGCCTGTTGCCTGACAACAGCAGGCGGCTCGATCGCACTTTTGAAATTTGGTGGTTTCAGTTAAAATGAACGTGCCACCAGATGAGCCACCATAGATCGGTAAATTGCCAGATAGTTAGTCATGAAAGAATCCGACGTACGCAATCTCTTATATCGCACAGAGCTCAAAAGAATTAAGACTGAGCAGCCGGCCTCCAGGTTTGTCGACGAACTTGTTTTGCTGCGTGGATTGGTGCGGGTGGATGTGGCGGTAATAAACGACAGTCTTCATGGATATGAGATAAAGAGCGAAGCAGACAATCTGGAGCGGTTGCCGGCACAACAGGCTGCTTACCGTAAGGTTTTCGATCGAATGACGTTAGTGGCAGATGAGAAGCATGTTCAGCAAGCAGTGAAGATCTTGCCTGCTTGTTGGGGATTAATCGCCGTTGGAGTGAAAGAAGGCAAGCCTCATGCCAATGAGATCTGGCCTGCAATTCGCAATCGTGAGCTGGATCGACTGGCACTTGCTCAGCTGCTCTGGCGTGAGGAAGCGATCGAGCTGATGGATTTTTTCGGACTGGCTAGGGGCTTCCGAGATAAATCGCGCAAGGTTCTTTGGCAAGCATTGGCTAAGAATCTGACAACAGAAGAGCTCCGGTCTTTCGTCTGCTACAAGCTGCGCACAAGAAAGGACTGGCGCGGGCATTGAGCTCGCAATTAAGCTGAGCTTTGAGAGTTAATCCAAGAGTTTTTTCAGTACGGATTACTTAACGCTCGGCTGGATGGGCATTGTGGCGCGAGCGTATATGCTTTGGCGATAAACTCTCTATAGGATTGGAGGGCTTGGCAAAAGGTTAGAGGCGGCTTAGAATCGTACCACTTCGAATCAGAACAAAGCCTTCTTGCCTCTCTGCGGGGCGGTATTACCGCCGGTGCAAAGATCGAGTCCACCGAATCCTCGGAGGGCTGGAGGCGAGTCTAAGAAGTTAGGCAACAGAGACGCTGCTGCTTTAGGCAGTTGCTTCGTCTCGCTTTATAGGAGGTCTGCCATGAACCGCGCAGAAGAACTTCGGACATTGGCCAGCATACACGTCGAGAACGGCGACTACGAGACCGCTCTTGAATACGCTCGAAGAGCATTAATGAT